>NZ_JADBQQ010000021.1:0-155 GCF_014895985.1 Enterobacter cloacae complex sp. P2B
TACCGCTTGGCGATACCCCATCCGTGCAACGCTTACCCGGGAATGGTGCGGGAGGCGAGACTTGAACTCGCACACCTTGCGGCGCCAGAACCTAAATCTGGTGCGTCTACCAATTTCGCCACTCCCGCAAAAAGATGGTGGCTACGACGGGATTC
>NZ_JADBQQ010000021.1:239-63286 GCF_014895985.1 Enterobacter cloacae complex sp. P2B
CCAACTGAGCTACGTAGCCATCTTTTTTTCGCGTTACCTTATCGGCGTTGCGGGGCGCATTATGCGTATAGACCCTTGCAGCGTCAACACCTTTTTCAACGAAAATAGCCGGAATGTGACTGTTTGGTTAGGTTGCGAACAGCGTGGCCGAATATTCGGCAATTATTGGTTATTAATCGGTTTTTGGTGGTGAAATGTGAGGCAAAAAAAACAGGCCCCTGAGGGGCCTGTTTGAAATCGTTGTGATTATTTGTAGGCGGACTGGTGAACGCCTACCGCACGCCCCGATGGATCGTTCATCGCCTTGAAAGATTCATCCCATTCAATGGCTTTTGCGGATGAACAGGCCACTGACGGACCGCCAGGAACACACTCGGCAGCGCTCGGCACCGGGAACAGCTCTTCAAAGATCTCACGGTAGAGGTACGCTTCTTTCGAGCCCGGCGTGTTGTACGGGAAGCGGAAGCTTGCGGTTTCCAGCTGTTGGTCAGAAACCTGCTTCGCTGCCACCTCTTTCAGGGTGTCGATCCAGCTGTAGCCAACGCCATCAGAGAACTGCTCTTTCTGACGCCATGCCACGCTCGCCGGCAGGTAAGATTCAAAACATTCACGCAGGATATGTTTTTCCATTTTGCCGTTGCCGCACATTTTATCCTGCGGGTTGATGCGCATCGCCACGTCGAGGAATTTCTTATCCAGGAACGGCACGCGCGCTTCCACGCCCCAGGCCGACATCGCTTTGTTGGCACGGGCACAGTCGAACATATGCAGCGCCTGCAGCTTACGCACGGTCTCTTCATGCAGCTCTTTGGCGTTTGGCGCTTTATGGAAGTACAGGTAGCCGCCAAACACTTCGTCAGAACCTTCGCCGGAGAGCACCATCTTGATGCCCATCGCCTTGATCTTACGCGACATCAGGTACATCGGCGTGGAGGCGCGAATGGTGGTCACGTCATAGGTTTCAATGTGATAGATCACATCGCGGATCGCATCCAGGCCTTCCTGCACGGTGAAGTGAATTTCATGGTGCACGGTGCCGAGGTGGTTTGCCACTTCCTGCGCGGCTTTCAGATCCGGTGCCCCTTCCAGGCCCACGGCAAAGGAGTGCAGCTGCGGCCACCAGGCCTCGGAGCGCTCCTGATCTTCCACGCGACGAGCCGCGAACTTCTTGGTGATCGCGGAGATCACGGAGGAGTCCAGACCGCCGGAGAGCAGTACGCCGTAAGGCACGTCTGACATCAGGTGGCTTTTCACGGAATCTTCCAGCGCCTGACGCAGCTCGGCTTTATCCGTCACGTTGTCTTTCACCGCGTCATAGTCAAACCAGTCGCGCTGGTAGTACGGACGAATTTCACCGTCTTTGCTCCACAGATAGCTGCCCGCCGGGAACTCTTTAATGGTGCGGCAGACCGGAACCAGGGCTTTCATTTCGGACGCGACATAGAAGTTGCCGTGTTCATCGTGCCCCATGTACAGCGGGATAATACCGATATGGTCACGGCCAATCAGGTAAGCGTCTTTTTCGCTGTCGTACAGGGCGAAGGCAAACATGCCTTGCAGCTCGTCGAGGAACTCCGGGCCTTTCTCCTGATACAGCGCCAGGATCACTTCACAGTCAGAGCCGGTCTGGAAGGCGTAGCGGTCGCCGTACTCGGCGCGCAGCGCCTGATGGTTGTAGATCTCACCGTTGACAGCCAGCGCGTGCGTTTTTTTCTCGTTATACAGCGGCTGTGCACCGGCGTTGACGTCAACAATAGACAGACGTTCGTGAGCCAGAATCGCTTTGTCGCTGGCGTAAACGCCTGACCAGTCCGGGCCGCGATGGCGCATCAGGCGGGACAATTCGAGTGCTTTTTTACGCAGTTCGCCCGCGTCAGTTTTAATATCCAGTACGCCAAAAATTGAACACATAACCTTCTCCGTTAACCCTGTTGCATTGTGATGTTGCTTGCTTATGAAAATGCCGCAAAAGGGGGGAGGGGCGCAAGGGTTTTACGGGCCAAAACGGAAATAGTGCAATAGTGATTGCGGAATAGTGAAAAAAGAGTACGTCACACATCCTTTTATTGATGATTATGCAATGAAAATGGTTTTTTGTTAGATGGTGTTTTGTTTGTATAAGCTGAAAATGAAAAACCACGCCCTGGCACGTGGTTCAGAATCAAATAACGTCGATTTCGTCGACAGAGGGGTAAATCCAGCTTGGTCGGAAGGGCATCGTATCGATGTCATCAAGCTGCGAGACGCCAGAAAGTACCAGGATGGTTTCAAGCCCCGCCTGGAAGCCAGCCAGAATATCGGTGCGCAGGTTGTCGCCAACAATGACGGTTTCTTCTGAGTGTGCCTGCATCGTATTCAGCGCGGCGCGGATGATCCACGGGCTCGGTTTGCCGACAACAAAAGGCTTACGGCCGGAGATTTTTTCAATACCGGCGCACAGCGCGCCGCAGGCCGGATAGAAACCACGGCCGTGCGTATCCGGGTTGGTGGCAATAAAGCGCGCACCGTTGGCGACAAAGTAGGCTGCTTTATGCATCATCTCCCAGTTAAAGGAACGCGTTTCTCCCACGATCACAAAGTCCGGGTTCACATCGGTAATGGTAAAGCCTGCTTTATACAGCTCGTGGATCAGCGCGCCTTCACCGACCACGTAGGCTTTTTTTCCTTCCTGACGCTTCAGGAAATCCGCCGTTGCCATTGCGGAGGTATAAAACACGCTGTCCGGCACGTTGACGCCTGCGGTGGCAAAGCGGTTCGCCAGATCCTGACCGGTTTGGGAAGGGTAGTTCGTGAGTAGAACCAGTGGCATTCCTTTGTCGATGATGCGGTGAAGAAACTCCGCAGCACCCGGCACGGCAACGTTGTCGTGCATCAGCACGCCGTCGATATCACAAATTACATTCTTAATGGTCATGGACATTCCGACATCAAAAAAAGAAGGCGTTACTATAAGGTCCGATCAGGATTCCAGCAAATGCTGGAGCAGGATCCCGTTGAGCATGGCGCGCTTGACCAGCGCAAACGCGCCAATCGCCGAGCGATGGTCAAGCTTCGAACGAACCACCGGGAGGTTCTGTCGGAATGCTTTCAGCGCCTGGGTGTTGATACAGCCTTCGATGGCGGGCAGCAGCACCTTTTCCGCTTCAACAATCTCTCCGGCGATCACCACTTTCTGCGGGTTAAACAGGTTAATGGCGATGGCGATGGTTTTCCCCAGATGGCGACCTACCTGCTCGATCACCTCACAGGCCAGCGCGTCGCCTTTATTGGCGGCTTTGCAGATGGTGCCTATCTTGCAATCGTCCAGCGTGACGCGGCTTTGATAGCCCTGCTCAAGCAGGTGGCGAACGCGCTGCTCGATGGCCGTGTTGGCGGCGATGGTTTCAAGGCAGCCGAAGTTGCCGCAGTGGCAGCGTTCGCCGAGCGGTTCAACCTGGATGTGGCCGATCTCGCCAACGTTACCGTTACGACCAATAAAAATACGGCCATTGGAGATAATGCCTGCGCCCGTACCGCGGTGTACGCGCACCAGAATAGAGTCTTCACAGTCCTGACTCGCACCAAAGTAGTGCTCAGCCAGCGCTAAAGATCGAATATCATGGCCGACAAAGCAGGTCACCTTAAAGCGTTTTTCCAGCGCGTCGACCAGCGCCCAGTTCTCAACCTGAATATGCGGCATGTATCGGATCACACCGCTTTCCGGGTCGACCAGGCCCGGCAGAATGACGGAGATGGCGATCAGTTCGCGGATCTTGCGCTGACAGCTTTCAATAAAGTGCGCGATAGTATTCAGCAGCGCGTGTTCCAGCGTCTCCTGAGTGCGCTCGGGCAGCGGATAGTGCTCTTCCGCAATGGCTTTGCTGCTCAAATCGTACAGCGTGAGCGTGGTGTCATGACGACCAAGCCGGACGCCAATGGCCTGAAAGTTGCGGGTTTCGGTAATGATGGAGATGGCGCGGCGGCCCCCGGTGGAGGCCTGCTGATCGACTTCTTTGATCAAACCGCGCTCAATGAGCTGGCGGGTAATTTTTGTCACGCTGGCGGGAGCAAGCTGGCTTTGTTCGGCTATCTGGATCCGCGAGATTGGACCATGTTGGTCAATCAGGCGATAAACCGCCGCACTGTTAAGTTGTTTAACGAGATCGACATTACCGATTTGAGCTTGTCCGCCTGGTGTCATACTTTTACTTACTCAGTGACGACCTCGTTACCATTAACGATGGTCTTAATAATTTTATAATCGTGTGTGAATGCCGTCAGGTTTGCAACCATACCTGGTGCAATTCCGCCGAGCTGTTTATCCACGCCGATAGCGCGAGCTGGATAAAGGGTGGCCATACGCAGGACTTCATCAAGCGCAATCCCACAATGCTCCACCAGGTTACGCACCCCTTCAATCATGGTCAAAGAGGAGCCACTCAGCGTACCGTTTTCATCCACACACAGTCCATTGCGGTAGTATATTGTTTTACCAGCAAAAATGAACTGCTCAATATTTGCACCTGCTGGCGCGGTGGCATCGGTGACCAGGCAGAGCTTGTCACCTTTCAGCCGTTTGGCGTTGCGAATGTTGGTGTAATCAACGTGCATGCCATCAGCGATAATGCCGCAGTAGACGTCTGGTTCGTCGAGAATCGCCCCGACTAGACCCGGTTCACGGCCGGTAATATACGGCATGGCGTTGTAAAGGTGGGTCGCAAAGGTAATGCCGGCACGGAAGCCCGCTTTGGCTTCTTTCAGTGTGGCGTTTGAGTGACCTGCTGAAACCACAATCCCGGCGGCAGCCAGTTTGCTGATGACCTCAGTACCGGTCATTTCTGGCGCCAGCGTCACTTTAGCGATCACATCAGCATTGGCACACATGTAGTCGACCAGTTCAGCATCCGGCTTGCGCACGTAATCCGGGTTATGCGTGCCTTTTTTCACTATGTTCAGCCATGGCCCTTCCAGATGCAGACCCAGCGCCTGATTCGGGTGTTTGGCCAGGTATTCGCGCATCACGCGGATACCCTGTTTCATCAGGTCATCACTGCTGGTGATGAGCGTCGGCAGATAGCTGGTGCAGCCTGATTTCTCGTTAGCTTTCTGCATGATTTCCAGCGTTTCAACCGTCACCGCCTCGGCGGAGTCATTGAACTGCACACCGCCGCAGCCGTTAAGCTGTACGTCGATGAAACCGGGGGAGATTACTGCTCCATTGAGTGAGCGCTGTTCTATCTCCGGCGGCAGTTCCGCCAGCGGGCAAACACGTTCAATCAGGCCATTGGCGATAACAATCGCATGGTCATCCAGAATTTCATGGCCGGTATAAATCCGACCGTGGGTTAAAGCGTACATATCGACCCCCGGTTAAAAAAAGCGACCGCCTCTGACAGAAGAGGCGGTTATTCAATTACAGACCTTTGATGTTCTCAGCTTCTAACTCGTTGAAGTATTTCAGCGTTTTCACCTTCAGCTCCATCGTGGACGGTTCGTCGCAGACGATGACTGATTTTGGATGCAGCTGCAGGCAGCTGATGGTCCACATGTGGTTAACGTTGCCTTCAACGGCTGCCTGGAGCGCCTGCGCTTTCACGCCGCCCAGTACCAGAATCATCACCTCTTCGGCATCCAGCAGGGTGCCTACGCCAACGGTCAGGGCGTATTTTGGAACCTGGTTCACATCACCGTCAAAGAAGCGGGAGTTTGCCACGCGGGTGTCATGGGTCAGCGTTTTAATACGGGTACGGGAAGCCAGAGAAGAGGCTGGTTCGTTGAACGCGATATGACCATCGTTGCCCACGCCACCCATGAACAGGTGGATTTTACCGTAAGAACGGATTTTTTCTTCGTACTGACGGCATTCTGCGTCAATATCAGGCGCATTTCCATTCAGCAGGTTAATATTTTCAGCTGGGATATCAACGTGATCAAAGAAATTGCGGTGCATGAAGCTATGGTAGCTTTCAGGATGCTCCTTTGGCAGGCCGACATATTCGTCCATGTTGAAGGTCACAACGTGTTTAAAGCTAACCTGGCCCGCTTTATGCATTTCAACCAGCGCTTTGTACGCGGTCAGTGGGGTACCACCCGTTGGAAGGCCAAGAACGAAGGGACGATCGGCAGTAGGCTTGAAGGCATTAATACGGTTAACGATATGGCGAGCGGCCCATTTACCGACTTGTTCAGCAGTTGCCAGGGGAATCAGTCTCATTGTTCACCTCAAAGTTTAAGTAGAAGAGTGGGCGGATGGGTATCGGAACCTGATGCTTAAGCGTAACCTGGAACCTTTCAGGCCGGATCAATCCGTCTTGATTTTTTGAATGATAAAATAAGTTTTGGCTGTTAGCCAGTGAAAGGGAGGAGGGAATACGATATTTGGTGACAATAATCACAAAAAATAGGTGTTTAATTTGCGATACGAATTAATTTTTCACACACTCACACTGCCAGTGAATCATCAACTGTATCTATCGTTCGTGACACAATAAAAACATAGTTTATGCGCGAGTCTTAATAATGGGTCTCGTAGGGGGAATAGGATGAATATTTTAGGTTTTTTCCAGCGCCTCGGTAGGGCTTTGCAGCTCCCTATCGCCGTGCTACCGGTTGCAGCGTTGCTGCTGCGATTCGGGCAACCCGATCTTCTTAACGTGCCGTTTATTGCCCAGGCAGGCGGCGCCATTTTTGACAACCTTGCGCTGATTTTCGCCATCGGCGTGGCGTCAAGCTGGTCAAAAGACAGCGCCGGTGCTGCGGCACTGGCAGGGGCGGTAGGTTACTTCATCCTCACGAAAGCGATGGTAACCATCAACCCGGAAATCAACATGGGTGTACTGGCGGGTATCATTACCGGTCTGGTCGGTGGTGCCGTGTACAACCGCTGGGCGGGTATCAAACTGCCTGACTTCCTGAGCTTCTTCGGCGGTAAACGTTTTGTGCCAATTGCGACGGGCTTTTTCTGTCTGATCCTGGCAGCTATCTTTGGCTACGTCTGGCCGCCGGTGCAGCATGCTATCCATGCGGGCGGCGAGTGGATTGTTTCAGCGGGTGCAGTGGGCTCAGGTATCTTTGGTTTTATCAACCGTCTGCTGATCCCAACCGGTCTGCATCAGGTGCTGAACACCATCGCCTGGTTCCAGATTGGTGAGTTCACCAATGCTGCGGGCACCGTATTCCACGGCGACATCAACCGCTTCTATGCGGGTGACGGCACCGCGGGTATGTTCATGTCTGGCTTCTTCCCAATCATGATGTTTGGTCTGCCGGGCGCTGCACTGGCAATGTACCTGGCTGCGCCAAAAGCGCGTCGCCCAATGGTTGGCGGCATGCTGCTGTCCGTTGCGATTACCGCG
Organism: Enterobacter cloacae complex sp. P2B; assembly: GCF_014895985.1. NCBI lineage: Bacteria > Pseudomonadati > Pseudomonadota > Gammaproteobacteria > Enterobacterales > Enterobacteriaceae > Enterobacter > Enterobacter cloacae complex sp. P2B. The sequence goes on from NZ_JADBQQ010000021.1 coordinate 7,574, forward strand.
TTCCTGACCGGTGTAACCGAGCCGCTGGAATTCCTGTTCATGTTCCTGGCGCCGGTGCTGTACCTCATGCATGCGGTCCTGACCGGTATCAGCCTGTTTGTGGCGACCCTGCTGGGCATCCATGCTGGCTTCTCCTTCTCTGCAGGCGCGATCGACTACGTGTTGATGTACAACCTGCCGGCGGCAAGCAAGAACGTCTGGATGCTGGTGGTAATGGGTCTGGTCTTCTTCGTCATCTACTTCGTGCTGTTCACTGCGGTTATTCGTATGTTTAACCTCAAAACACCAGGCCGCGAAGATACCAAAGACGAAGTGGTCACCAACGAAGCCAACAGCAATACCGAAGAGGGTCTGACTCAGCTGGCGACCAGCTATATCGCTGCCGTCGGTGGGACTGACAACCTGAAAGCGATTGATGCCTGTATCACCCGTCTGCGTCTGACGGTGGGTGACTCGGCGCGCGTAAGCGACGCAATGTGTAAACGCCTTGGTGCATCGGGCGTGGTTAAACTGAACAAACAAACTATCCAGGTTATCGTAGGCGCCAAAGCGGAATCCATTGGCGACGAAATGAAGAAAGTGGTTGCCCGTGGCCCGGTCGCGGCGGCATCAGCCGACAGCGCACCTGCGTCGACGGCTGCCCCGGTAGCGAAGCCGCAGGCCGTGCCTAACGCCGTGACGGTGGCCGCGCTGGTCTCTCCGGTAACGGGTGACGTGGTTGACCTTGAGCAGGTGCCTGACGAAGCGTTCGCCAGCAAAGCGGTCGGTGACGGCGTGGCGGTGAAACCAACGGACAAAACCGTTGTGTCTCCGGCGGCAGGCACCATCGTGAAAATCTTCAACACCAATCACGCGTTCTGCCTCGAAACCGAAAAAGGCGCGGAGATCGTTGTCCATATGGGGATCGATACCGTAGCGCTGAACGGTCAGGGCTTTACTCGCCTGGTGGAAGAGGGGGCCGAAGTGGTGGCAGGTCAGCCGATTCTGGAAATGGATCTGGACTTCCTGAACGCTAACGCGCGCTCGATGATTAGTCCGGTCGTGTGCAGCAACATCGACGACTTTAGCGGTCTGGTACTCCAGGCGAAAGGTCAGGTGGTTGCGGGTCAGACACCGCTGTATGAGATTAAAGGCAAGTAATCGCTCCTGAGTAGAGTCATGCCTTAAGCGGCGGGGGATATCCTCCGCCGCTTTTTTTTGCAGCAAATGCCCCCATTATTTTCATCTGATACGTATTTTCCGTAACTAAGGGTTGTCACTACGTCCGGCTTATAAGATCATACGCCGTTATACGTTGTTTACGCTTTGAGGAATCCACGATGAGTGAGGCAGAAGCCCGCCCGAGTAACTTTATTCGTCAGATCATCGATGAAGATCTGGCCAGTGGTAAGCACACCACGGTACATACGCGTTTCCCGCCGGAGCCGAACGGCTACCTGCACATTGGTCACGCGAAATCGATCTGCCTGAACTTTGGCATTGCGCAAGACTACCAGGGGCAGTGCAACCTGCGTTTCGATGACACCAACCCAGTAAAAGAAGACATCGAATACGTTGAGTCCATTAAAAACGACGTGCAATGGCTGGGCTTCAACTGGTCTGGCGATATCTGCTACTCCTCTGACTATTTTGATCAGCTGTATGCCTACGCGGTGGAGCTGATCAACAAAGGTCTGGCATACGTTGACGAGCTGTCTGCGGACGAAATCCGCGAGTATCGCGGTACGCTGACTGCACCAGGCAAAAACAGCCCGTTCCGCGATCGCAGCGTGGAAGAGAACCTGGCGCTGTTTGAAAAAATGCGTGCCGGTGGCTTCGAAGAAGGTAAAGCGTGCCTGCGTGCCAAAATCGATATGGCGTCGCCGTTTATCGTGATGCGCGATCCGGTGCTGTACCGCATTAAGTTCGCAGAACACCACCAGACCGGCAACAAGTGGTGCATCTACCCGATGTACGACTTCACCCACTGCATCAGTGATGCGCTGGAAGGCATCACCCACTCGCTGTGTACGCTGGAGTTCCAGGATAACCGTCGTCTGTACGACTGGGTGCTGGATAACATCACCATTCCTGTGCATCCGCGTCAGTACGAGTTCTCTCGTCTGAATCTGGAATACACCGTGATGTCCAAGCGTAAGCTGAACCTGCTGGTGACCGACAAGCACGTTGAAGGCTGGGACGACCCGCGCATGCCGACCATCTCCGGCCTGCGTCGTCGTGGTTACACTGCCGCTTCTATTCGTGAGTTCTGCAAACGTATCGGCGTGACCAAGCAGGACAACACCATCGAAATGGCGTCTCTGGAATCCTGCATTCGTGAAGATCTTAACGAAAACGCCCCGCGCGCGATGGCTGTTATCGATCCGGTGAAACTGGTTATTGAAAATTACCCGCAGGGTGGAAGCGAGCTGGTCTCTATGCCTAACCATCCGAATAAACCGGAAATGGGAAGCCGCGACGTGCCGTTCAGCGGTGAGATCTGGATCGACCGTGCTGACTTCCGTGAAGAAGCCAATAAGCAGTACAAGCGTCTGGTGTTGGGTAAAGAAGTTCGTCTGCGTAACGCCTACGTCATCAAAGCCGAGCGCGTAGAGAAGGATGCTGAAGGTAACATTACCACCATCTTCTGTTCGTACGATGCTGAGACGCTGAGCAAAGATCCGGCAGACGGCCGCAAGGTGAAAGGCGTGATCCACTGGGTGAGCGCTTCCCACGCGCTGCCGGTAGAAATTCGTCTGTACGATCGTCTGTTTAGCGTACCTAACCCGGGTGCGGCTGAAGACTTCCTGGCGACCATCAACCCGGAATCTTTGGTGATCAAGCAAGGTTATGCGGAGCCATCGCTGAAAGCCGCTGAAGCGGGCAAAGCGTTCCAGTTCGAACGTGAAGGTTACTTCTGCCTGGACAGCCGTTACAGCACGGCAGAAAAACCGGTATTTAACCGTACCGTAGGTCTGCGTGATACCTGGACCAAGATCGGCGAATAATAACGTTGCACTGGTCAATGAGAAACAAACGCCGCTTTTAGCGGCGTTTTTTTATTTAATGATCATATCGTTAAAGTAGGCCCGTAATTAGGCCAGATAAAATTTTTGGTCAATGCGGTGCTACTTATTTTTCTAAAAAAAGTTTGTCTGTTTCATAAAATGGAGAATAAAGACAAATACGGGTTTTATTACAATCTAAGACGCCGAAATTACCTGCTCTACCCCCGCCACACCTCGCATCCGGCCAAATGTTACAAAGCACTACCAATTATGTGCACTTCGTCATAATCCTGACTTTTGCCCACTGAAAAGCATTGATAATTCGCGTCGCGAAAAATAACCTAAAGACGGTAGTTAATTCGAGGGTATTTATAACTACCCCTGGCCTTTTGGTCTTTTATATTTTCGCCGTTTAAGGCGTTTTAATTCGTCAAAGAGGAATAATCTATGCGTACGTTCAGTGTCAAACGTAGTGCGCTGGCGCTGGCTATTGCCGGTGTGACAGCAATGTCGGGCCTGGTGGTGACACCAGAGGCAAAAGCAGCAGGTTTCATCGAAGATTCTACCCTCACTGGCGGTATTTATTACTGGCAGCGTGAACGTGACCGTAAAGATGTCACAGAAGATAAATACAAAACCAACCTCTCTCACTCCACCTGGAACGCCAACCTGGACTTCCAGTCAGGCTACGCCGCCGATATGTTCGGTCTGGATATTGCCGCGTTTACGGCGATTGAAATGGCTGAAAATGGCGACAGCGGCCACCCGAACGAAATTGCCTTCTCCTCCAGCAATAAAGCCTATGACGAAGACTGGTCAGGGGATAAAAGCGGTATCAGCCTTTATAAGGCCGCAGCGAAATTCAAATACGGCCCGGTATGGGCGCGTGGGGGCTATATTCAGCCAACCGGCCAGACGCTGTTAGCGCCGCACTGGAGCTTTATGCCTGGTACCTATCAGGGGGCAGAAGCCGGGGCTAACTTTGACTATGGTGATGCAGGTGCGTTGAGCTTCTCCTATATGTGGACCAACGAGTACAAAGCGCCGTGGCACATTGAGATGGACAAGTTCTACCAGAACGATAAGAAAACCAAAGTCGATTACCTCCACTCGCTGGGCGCGAAGTACGATTTCAAAAACGATCTGGTTCTGGAAGCCGCATTTGGTCAGGCGGAAGGCTATATCGATCAGTATTTTGCTAAAGCCAGCTACAAATTTGATATCGCCGGTAGTCCGCTGAGCACCAGCTACCAGTTCTACGGTACGCGCGATAAGGTCAGCGATGGCAGCGTAAATGACATTTATAACGGTACCGCGTGGCTGCAGGCGTTAACCTTCGGCTACAAGGTTGGCCAGGTTGATTTGCGCCTGGAAGGGACATGGGTGAAGGCGGAAGGGCAGCAGGGCTACTTCCTGCAGCGTATGACGCCGACCTATGCCTCATCCAACGGTCGTCTGGATATCTGGTGGGATAACCGCTCAGACTTCAACGCCGACGGCGAGAAAGCGGTCTTCTTCGGCGCCATGTATGACCTGAAAAACTGGAACCTGCCGGGCTGGGCGGTGGGCGCTTCTTACGCTTACGCCTGGGATGCAAAACCAGCAGACATGGCGACGCCGGATGCGTACTACGATCCAAACTATCGCCTGAAAGAGTCCTCCTACAGCCTGGATGCTATCTACACCCTGCAGGATGGCCGCGCGAAAGGCACGATGTTCAAGCTGCACTTTACGCAGTATGACAACCACTCCGATATCCCAAGCTATGCGGGCGGTTACGGCAACATCTTCCAGGATGAACGTGACGTCAAATTCATGGTTATCGCCCCATTCACCATCTTCTGATGAGCACACCGGCGGGCTGAGTCCCGCCGGTCTGGAGACTGCATATGATGAAAAAAATCGTAATCGTCGCGCTGATGGCATCAGGGCTGGTGGCGTGTGTTCAGACTCAGGCACCGAAAGAGGACGCCCGTCTGAAGGAGGCGTATAGCGCCTGTATTAATACCGCGGAAGGATCGCCTGAGAAAATTGAAGCCTGCCAGAGCGTGCTAAATGTGTTAAAGAAAGAGAAAGCGCATGAGGCGTTCGCGACGCAGGAGAATGTTCGCGTGATGGATTATCAGGCCTGCATTCAGGCACGTAAAACCGGTAACGATCAGGAAGTGGCGAAGCGTTGCGATAAAATCTGGAACGAGATACGCAATAACAACAAATAAGTTGCTCTACGCCCGGTGCACTTTGCTTACCGGGCTTTTTTCAGGCAAAAAAAAGCCAACCTTACGGCTGGCTCAGAGTATGAACGCTAACTTATTTTGTGTCGTGAGCGTGTTCATTCTCGCGGCAATCCCCTTCAGCGCAGTGACCGTAAAGGTACAGGCTGTGGTTGGTCAGGCGAATGCCATGACGAGCTGCGATTTCACGCTGACGCGCTTCGATGGAATCATCGCTAAATTCAATGACCTTGCCGCAATCGAGGCAGATCAGGTGATCGTGGTGATGCTGCTGGGTCAGTTCGAATACAGATTTACCGCCTTCGAAATTATGACGGGTAACAATGCCCGCGTCATCAAACTGGTTCAGCACGCGATATACGGTGGCCAGCCCAATCTCTTCACCCATGTCGATAAGACGTTTATAAAGGTCTTCCGCACTGACATGGTGATTGTCTGGACCCTGAAGCACTTCCAGGATTTTTAACCGAGGAAGCGTTACTTTCAGGCCAGCCTTCTTTAATGCGGTGTTGTTGTCAGTCATGCGGAATCTGTCCTGTTGCTAAACGATTCACTTCTCTGGGAAGTGACAGAAAATGCACCTGGGATAATGCGTCTCATTATAGAACTGCCATGCCTAAATGAAAACTGCAAGTCTCAGGCAAAGTATGCTTATAAAAACGTGGTATCACCTACAAACTTGCTCAATGGAAACCACATTTTGCCAGGGAGACATTGTACAGGTCTGGGCGAAAAAGTTAAAAGTTTGTAGCAATTAATTTAATCGGTTTTACCTGGAAAAGGGGCGCAACCCGCGTTGCGCCGTAAAAAATCAGGCGTTGAGAATATCGTCCAGATGCAGTTCTTCGCGGATCTGCTTAACCCACTTCTCTACACGCTCTGCGGTCAGTTCTGGCTGACGGTCTTCGTCAATGGCAAGTCCGACAAAATGATCGTCATCGGCCAGGCCTTTAGAGGCTTCGAAGTGGTAACCGGCAGTCGGCCAGTGGCCAACAATAACCGCCCCATTAGGCTCAATGATGTCGCGAATCGTCCCCAGCGCATCACAGAAGTACTCGGCGTAATCTTCCTGATCGCCACAACCGAACAGGGCAACCAGCTTGCCGTTGAAGTCCACCTCTTCCAGCGTCGGGAAGAAATCGTCCCAGTCGCACTGGGCTTCACCATAGTACCAGGTTGGAATACCCAGCAGCAGAATGTCATAGCCCTCGAGATCTTCTTTGCTGCTCTTGGCGATGTCATGCACATCAGCAACGTCTTTACCGAGCTGTTTCTGAATGTTTTTTGCGATATTTTCGGTATTGCCGGTATCACTGCCGAAGAAAATGCCGATGATTGCCATGAGTAAAATAACCTCTTGAAACTTAATGGTATGGTGGCGCAATTCGGCCACGGATAAGGGCAATAATAGCAGAACTGGCAACCCTGCGGAAACCGCTATCGCGCAGGACTGCACTCTGTGCTACATGAAAAGGGCGATAAAGGGGTTTTTCAGACTTATGCCTGGCTGCGCAGCGTCTCAAGTTGGGCGATGAGCATCTCTTCAATAAGCTCGCTGCGGCTGATATTACGCGCCTCTGCCAGCTCGTTAAGCGCATCGACCGCGTCGGCGTTGAGCTTCAGTTCGACACGCTTAAGCCCACGATTTTTATCGCGTTTAAGCTGATTGCGTTTATTGATACGCAGCTGTTCATCGCGCGAAAGCGGATTCGTTTTCGGTCGTCCCGGTCGACGCTCATTCGCGAACAGATCTAGTGTCGTACGGTCCGTTTGTTCTTTGGCCATGATTATGAGACTTCGGGGGAAACACGCCGCCCTGCTAAAGCCCGGGCGATAAGCGCGCCATCATACATCACCAAAAACGGCACGCCAACGACTGGAAGCCCGTCATCTTCCAGTCGCTCTCTTTTTAATCAATTTGCAGTATCAGCGAGATAGCGGCGAATGGCGCGCAGTACAGCATCCGGTTTTTCCGCATGCACCCAGTGTCCGGCACCGGCAATGACGTGGGCGCGCGCCTGCGGGAATTGTGCCAGCAGCGTGTCGCGGTACGCGTCGGTAATATAAGGAGAGTTACCGCCGCGAATAAAGAGGGCAGGGTGCGGCCAGGAGGGAACGGTTTCCCAGCCCACGATGTTGTTGTACTGGTCCCACAGCACCGGCACGTTAAAACGCCACTGCCCGTCAACAAACGACTTCAAAAGGAACTGCACCACGCCTTCTTCATCAAGATGCTCACGCATAACCGCTGCCGCCTGCTGACGAGTGGAAACGCCAGCTTCGGTTACAGCATTGATCGCCGCGAAAATCTCATCGTGACGGCGAACGTCGTAATCCACAGGCGCAACGTCAATCACGACAAGCCCGGAAATTCGCTCTGGCGCCAGCGCGGTGAGCGCCATAACCGCTTTACCGCCCATTGAATGCCCGATGAGGGTCACCTTCTGCAGGTTGTGCGCGTCTAGCGTATCCAGCAGATCCTGCGCCATTGCCGCATAGGTCATCTCGTCTGAGCGGCCGGAAAGCCCGTGGTTGCGCATATCGACCTGTAAAATATCGTGATCGGTAACCAAATCGCGGGCCAGCACGCCCAGGTTATCCAGGCTGCCAAAAAGTCCATGAACCAGCACGATGGGGGAATTATTGTTCGGCGATTGTGCAGTTTGCGCTCGGGTATTCAATTTCATGGCAAAGTTCTTTTTTTACGTATGTCAGGTTAGGGTATCATGTTGACCATTCTGCCGCCCGGCTGCAAGGTTCCAGTTTAATCTGACTTTTGCCGCCAACCTGGTTTGACGCTATCCGCTGTTGGGATTTGACCTTATAATCCCAATGACTTGTATTCAGATAAGATATCGCACTGGATTAAGATGAAAACAATCGAAGTTGATGACGAACTCTATCAGTATATTGCCAGCCAGACGCGGCATATCGGGGAGAGCGCGTCCGACATTTTACGGCGCATGCTTAAAATTTCCGCCGCTTCACAGCCTGCCACCCCAGTTACCAAAGATGTCGTGTCTCAGCCGAGCGTTGCTGTACAAGCAAAACCTGCCGTGACGCCGGTAAAAGATAAAGTGCGCGCGATGCGCGAACTGCTGCTCTCCGACGAATATGCGGAGCAGAAAAAGGCGGTTAACCGTTTTATGCTGGTGCTGTCTACACTTTACTCCCTGGATAACAAAGCGTTTGCTGAAGCGACCGAGTCGCTGCACGGCCGTACCCGCGTCTATTTCGCGGGCGACGAGCAGACGCTGCTGCAAAATGGCAATCAAACCAAACCTAAACATGTCCCTGGCACTCCGTACTGGGTGATCACCAATACCAATACGGGCCGCAAGTGCAGCATGATTGAACACATCATGCAGTCCATGCAGTTCCCGGCGGAATTGATTGAAAAGGTTTGCGGTACAATTTAACCCTTGCATCATAAGGACCCGGTAATGGCAAATCACAGCCGTGCAGGCCAACCTGCACAACAAAGCGATTTGATTAACGTCGCTCAGCTGACCGCGCAGTATTACGTGCTGAAACCGGTCGTGGGCAACGCAGAACACGCAGTGAAGTTTGGTACATCTGGTCACCGCGGTAGCGCGGCGCGCCACAGCTTTAACGAACCGCACATTCTGGCCATTGCTCAGGCCATTGCGGAAGAGCGCGCTAAAAACGGCGTTACCGGTCCGTGCTACGTGGGCAAAGATACCCATGCGCTGTCTGAACCGGCGTTTATTTCCGTGCTGGAAGTGCTTGCGGCGAACGGTGTGGACGTGATTGTTCAGGAGAATAATGGGTTTACTCCAACACCGGCGGTATCAAACGCGATCCTTGTGCACAACAAAAAAGGTGGCGCGCAGGCTGACGGTATCGTCATCACGCCATCCCACAACCCGCCGGAAGACGGTGGTATCAAATACAACCCGCCTAACGGCGGCCCGGCTGACACTAACGTCACCAAAGTGGTGGAAGATCGTGCAAACGCGCTGCTGGCCGACGGTCTGAAAGGCGTTAAACGTATTTCTCTTGATGAGGCGATGGCCTCCGGCCACGTGAAAGAGCAGGATCTGGTTCAGCCGTTTGTGGAAGGGCTGGCGGATATCGTCGATATGGCGGCGATTCAGAAAGCCGGCCTGAAGCTGGGCGTGGATCCGCTGGGCGGCTCCGGTATTGAGTACTGGAAGCGCATCGCCGAGCACTACAAGCTGGATCTGACCATCGTGAACGATCACGTCGATCAGACCTTCCGCTTTATGCACCTGGACAAAGACGGCGCGATCCGTATGGACTGCTCCTCCGAATGCGCGATGGCGGGCCTGCTGGCGCTGCGCGATAAATTCGACCTGGCGTTTGCTAACGACCCGGACTATGACCGTCACGGCATCGTCACCCCTGCCGGGCTGATGAACCCGAACCACTATCTGGCTGTTGCGATCAACTACCTGTTCCAGCACCGTCCGCAGTGGGGCAAAGAGGTGGCTGTCGGTAAAACGCTGGTCTCTTCTGCGATGATCGACCGCGTGGTGGACGCGCTGGGCCGCAAGCTGGTGGAAGTGCCGGTAGGCTTCAAGTGGTTCGTTGACGGTCTGCACGACGGCAGCTTTGGCTTCGGCGGCGAAGAGAGCGCAGGCGCGTCCTTCCTGCGTTTCGATGGCACCCCGTGGTCAACCGATAAAGACGGCATCATCATGTGCCTGCTGGCGGCGGAAATCACCGCGGTTACCGGTAAAAACCCGCAGGAACATTACAACGAGCTGGCTGCACGCTTTGGTGCACCAAGCTATAACCGTATTCAGGCTGGCGCGACCTCTGCGCAAAAAGCGGCTTTGTCCAAACTCTCTCCGGAGATGGTGAGCGCAAGCACTCTGGCAGGCGATCCGATCACCGCGCGTCTGACGGCGGCACCGGGTAACGGTGCGTCTATCGGCGGCCTCAAAGTGATGACCGAAAATGGCTGGTTCGCCGCGCGTCCGTCCGGTACGGAAGATGCGTACAAGATCTATTGCGAAAGCTTCCTCGGCGCTGAGCATCGCCAGCAGATTGAGAAAGAAGCGGTAGAGATTGTCAGCGAAGTGCTGAAAAACGCATAAGTCGTGTTCTGGTGCGGGCTGATGCCCTCACCCCGGCCCTCTCCCACGGGGAGAGGGAGAAAACACTAAAAACGGCAACCTCAGGGTTGCCGTTTTGCTTTTACCTAACTGTGTTTGTTCTTCAATTCAAATCTCGGCGACACCAGACCGTACAGCGTCCAGCCCATAAAGGTCACTATCGCCCCGTACAGCATCGCTTCCTGGCCGGACGAGTAGAGCGCATAGAAGCTGTATATCGCCCCAACCAGTGCCACGATATTCGCTACTCGCGCTTTGTGCGGATCCACCTTCGCCACCTTCTGAATGATCGCCAGCGCCGCCATCGACAGAATATACGGGATGATGTTCGTCACCACCGCCAGATTGACCAGCACGTTGAACTGGCTGTTCAGCGACGGGCTGATGGTCATTAGGGATAATCCGCTCTGGAAGATGACAATTGCCAGCATACCCTGCACCGGCGCATCGGCTTTGGTCACGCGGGAGAAGATTTTCGGGAAATAGCCTTCATCTGCCGACGATTTAAAAACCTGTGCAATGGTGAACTGCCAGCCAAGCAGCGATCCGCAGCAGGACATCACCATCAACCCCATGATCACTTTCCCGACCTCCGGGGTGAACATCTGCGCAAAGGCCAGTCCGAACGGTGCCGTGGAGTTAGCCAGATCCATGTTTGGCACGATCCCCGCTATCACGTTGGTTGAAACGATATAGATCACCGCCGCGCCCAGCGTCCCGCCGAGAACCGCAATCGGCACGTTCTTCTCCGGATTTTCCACCACTTCCGCATTTGCGCAGGCGGATTCCAGGCCCAGGAAAGCCCAGAGCGTCATGGCGATAGACGAGCCCACGGCGGTGAAGAACGGCACATGGTGCGGGTTCCAGGAGTTGGCGTACAGCGTCGGGCTAAACCAGAACCAGCCGATGATGCACAGGCCGACCACCGGGATGATCACGCCCCAGACGGTGATGCTGCTGAGCTGTCCGGTGATGCGCGCGCCGCCAAAGTTGGCGACGGTACAGATCCACAGCACGCCGATGGTCGCCAGCCCAATTTGCACCGGGCTGAGCGTCGCGCCAAACAGCTCCGTACCGTAGCCCACGGCGGAGATGGCAATCGCCACGTTGGCGATCAGCAGCGACACCCCATAGGTATAGTTCGCCATAAAGTTTCCGGACTTGCCGAAGGCGTACTCGGCATAGCCGCCCATGCCGCCTGACTTGCGGCTGAACATCCCGCACTTGGCAAACGCCCACGCCAGCGCCATCGATCCGACAGCCGTCACCAGCCAGGAGATGATAGAGATGGTCCCCACCTCGGCAAGCTTGGTGGGCAGCATGATAATCCCGGAGCCCATCATGTTAACCATGGTGAGGATAGTCAGCTGCACCACGCCCATCTTATTGGACTTGCTCATAATTTTTCTCCTTTCAGCAGCGATGGCTGAGCAGCGGATTGTTTGATGACGTAGCAGCGAACCTGTTTGCGACCTTCACACTCCTCGACGTACACGCCCTGCAGCTCCGGTGCGAAGCCCGGCAGCAGGTTGATGCCTTCTTCCAGCGCGGCAAAGTAGCGCAGCACGGAACCGCCCCAGACTTCCCCTGGAACCACGCACAGTACCCCCGGTGGGTAAGGGAGAGCGCCTTCGGCGGCGATGCGGCCTTCCGCGTCGCGCAGGGAGACCAGCTCCACTTCTCCGCGCAGGTAGGCGTAGTTCGCGTCCTGCGGGTTCATCATCACCCGCGGGAAGTGAGACTTGCGGAACATCTCTTTTTGCAGCTGCTTCACGTTATGGCGGGCGTACAGATCGTGCATTTCCTGGCAGATCTGGCGCAGGGTGTAACCCGCGTAACGTTCCGGATGCTGTTTGTAGAGGGAGGGCAGGACGTCTTTCAGCGGCACATCGCTCTCAAGCAGTTTTTCGAAGCGCACCAGCTGGGCGACCAGCTGCTGCAGCTTGCCCATGTCCTCCGCAGGGGTGAGCAGGAACAGGATCGAGTTGAGATCGCATTTTTCCGGCACGATGCCGTTTTCACGCAGGAAGTTGGCGAGAATGGTGGCGGGCACGCCGAAGTCGTCATACTCCCCGGTGCGGGCGTTAATGCCCGGCGTGGTCAGCAGCAGCTTGCACGGGTCGATAAAATACTGGTGCTCAGCATAACCTTCAAAGGCGTGCCAGCGTTCACCCGGTACGAAATGGAAGAAGCGCAGATCGGTTGCAATCTCTGCCGTGTCCCAGCTTTCCCACGCGCGGCCATCCACCGTCTCGGGCACAAATGGACGAATAAATCGGCAGTTCTCCAGGATCAGCTTGCGCGCCTCAATGCCCGTCACCACGCAGTCCATCCACATGTTGCGGCCGCTTTGCCCCTCATGCATGCGGGCGTTAATGTCCAGCGCGGCAAACAGCGGATAAAACGGGCTGGTGGAGGCGTGCATCATAAAGGCATTGTTGAGCCGCTTATGTGGGACATAGCGCTGCTGGCCTTTGATGTGTCTGTCCTTCTTGTGAATTTGCGAGGTCTGCGAGAAGCCAGCCTGCTGTTTATGCACGGACTGGGTGACCAGAATCCCCGGATCGTTTTCGTTCAGCTCCAGCAGCAGCGGCGAGCAGTCGGCCATCATCGGAATAAACTGCTCGTAACCCACCCAGGCCGAGTCAAACAGGATGTAGTCGCACAGGTGCCCAATCTTATCCACCACCTGACGGGCGTTGTAGATGGTGCCATCGTAGGTGCCCAGCTGGATCACCGCCAGGCGGAACGGACGCGCATCGCGTGCACGGCCAGGCGCCACCTCTGCCACCTGTTCACGCAGGTAGCTCTCCTCAAAGCAGTGCGCGTCAATGCCGCCGATAAAGCCGTACGGGTTGCGCGCGGTTTCCAGATAGACCGGCGTTGCGCCAGCCTGGAGGAGGGCGCCGTGATGGTTAGATTTGTGATTGTTACGGTCGAACAGCACCAGATCGCCTGGGGTGAGCAGGGCGTTAAGCACCACTTTGTTGGACGACGAGGTGCCATTCAGCACGAAGTAGGTCTTATCGGCGTTAAAGACTTTTGCCGCATGCTGCTGGGCAATGCACGGTGCGCCTTCGTGGATCAGCAGATCCCCCATCGCCACGTCGGCGTTGCACAGATCGGAGCGGAATAACGTCTCGCCAAAGAAATCGACAAACTGATTGCCGGCAGGATGACGGCGGAAAAACTGCCCGCCCTGATGCCCCGGGCAGTCAAACGCGCTGTTGCCCTGCTTCACGTAGTCGACAAGGGCGCGGAAAAACGGCGGGCGCAGCTGGGTTTCATACTTCTGCGCGGCCGCTTCCAGCTGGCATCCATAAAAGTCTTTGCTGGTGTCTGAATGCTCAAATACGCCGTGAATGCGCGATAAATAATCTGCCGGGATGATCTCTTCTTTGTGCGTCGCCACAAATACGGGAATGCCAAAACCGGTAGCTTCTATTTCTTCCAGGATACCGCTGGCAATATCCGTGACCGCCAGAACAATGGCGGCAACATCAATATAATCAGAAGCGCGGACATCCACCACTTCACGCTGGGTAGTAAAGCAGTCCGGACATGCACGGCTGGCTGCGATTTTTAAATTTTTCATCTTTCTCTCTTTATTTTAGGTAATAAGCGTCCCTCGATTTCTTGCAAGAAAGAAATCGATAATTTTCCGGAAAAAAAGCAATGGGTAGCCGCTGATTAAAATCAGTGAATTGCTTTTTTGATGATTGAAATTCAGTCCGCCCGGTGCGGATGAGTCTGAATCAAGATGAATGAGCGCACGAGCTCACAGGCAATTGCCTGTAAGTTAAGGTTTTTCAGGATAACCTGTAAGCGAGTGCGCCAGAAGTCGAAGGACTACCGGGCATTAAAGAGATGAAAGTCAAAGCAGTTTCGGTGGGCAAACATCATAATATGCGTTGTCCGCCTTATATGGGGCATTAAGCGATTGTTGTTTTCCATGTTTCATTTTCCTTTCAGTAATTGAAAGCATGGTCATTTTATCCAGGCAAAGACGATTAACCGTGAAGCAGATCACCATTAACCGATCATTTCAGAAATAATTAGTCGTTTTTGATGAATAATGCAGATCAAAATTCTGAATTGTTAGTGTCTCGTTAATAGATTGTGTTGTGAATGTTTGATGTGAGCGTAGATAATCAAAAAAATAACGGTTGGGATATTTGTGAAATATTTTCTGAGAGGTTTCGTTTTTATTTAAAAATAAATTGAATAGTTATTCAAAGCATAAACCGATAACCGATACCGGTTTCAGTTAATAAATGACGGGGGCGCGCGGGGTCAACTTCAAGTTTCTGGCGAAGATGTCCCATATATATGCGTAAATAGTGACTATGCTCCACCGCGTTGGGTCCCCACACCTGACTTAACAGCTGGCGCTGGGTGAGTACTTTACCGTGATTATTAAGCAGCACGGCGAGCAGGCGAAACTCGATTGGCGTGAGATGGATTTCTTCTTCACCGCGCACAATACGTCGCGCGGCCAGATCAACCCGGATATCTCCAAACGAATAGGTTGGATCGGTTGGCGTGGTGGCGCTGTGGCGACGCAGGGCCACGCGCAGGCGAGCCTGTAGCTCGCCGATACCAAAAGGTTTTATCAGATAGTCGTCCGCCCCGGCATCCAGCGCGGCGATTTTATCCGTCTCTTCAGTACGGGCGGAGAGCACCAGAATAGGCATCTGGCTCCACTGACGTACCTCGCGGATAAAATCGATGCCGTCACCGTCCGGCAGGCCAAGATCGAGGATCACCAGGTCCGGCTTGCGGGTCGCGGCTTCAATTAGCCCCCGCTGAAGCGTACCCGCATCATGAACGCGCAGACCATCGCCTTCCAGCGCTGCGCGCAGAAACCGGCTAATGGCGATCTCATCTTCAACAATCAGAACGTTGATCACAAATCCTCTGGTAATTCATTCAGTTCCGGCGGGGTTTCCAGAGGAAGTGTAACACAAAAACGCGCGCCGCCTTCCGGACGATTCTCCGCGAAAATGGTTCCGCCATGAACATCAATTATTGCCTGACAAATCGCCAGCCCCAGCCCCACGCCCGGGATGGCAGACTCCTTATTGCCGCGTGCGAATTTTTCGAAAATAGCTATCTCCTGTCCGGCAGGAATGCCCGGCCCGGTATCCCAGACGTCAAGACGAAGCGTGCCATCGACCACCGTCGCATCCACCCCAATCCGGGCGCTGGCACCCGCATATTTGCCGGCGTTTTCCAGCAGGTTAATCAACACTCGTTCAAACAGCGGACCGTCAACGTGAATTAACGTCAGGGGCTCGGGCATGTTCAGCGCAATATGCCGCCCACCGAGGCCGGGTTCGAGCATTTTCAGCGCGCTGCCCACCACCTCTTCAAGCGTGAGCCACTCTTTTTTGAGGTTAAAACCGCCTGACTGGATCCGCGCCATATCGAGCAGGTTATTCACCAGACGCGTGGTATTGAGCACGTGCTGACGGATTTCGCTGGCCTGCATGGCGTGTTTTGAACCTTCCGCTGCCAGGTCCAGCGTCAGGATTTCCGACTGGCCAAACAGGACGGTAAGAGGTGTGCGCAGGTCGTGAGACAGCGCCGCCAGCAGCGAGTTACGAATGCTTTCGCGCTCGCTTGCCAGCCGGGCCTGCTCTTCGCTGGCGGTGAGGGCCAGCCGTTCCAGCGCGCTGGCAACCAGCAGCGTAAAGGTCTCCAGCAGTCGCTGCTGTTCGGGGATCATCAGCTGGCGCAGATTGGAGGGCTCCACGATAACCAGCCCCAGGTTTTTATCGGCGCTGCGCAGGGGCAGAATTTGATAGGGCACGCCGGGCAGGGTGTCGGTCCCTGCACCCGCCGGTAGCCCTTTATCAAAGCTCCAGCGGGTGATGGCTTCGTCCCAGGGCGTCATGCCCGAGGCCGACGTCAGCGGGCGCAGCTTGCCGTGATCGTCCGGGAGTAAAATCAGGTTGCTGGCATGAAAGGTCGAGCGAATAAACTGCTCGCTGGTCTGCACAATATCCAGCGGCGTGCGGCCCACCGCCAGCGATTTCGACATCTCATAAAGATGCCGCGTGCGCTGTTCGCGATAGCGGGCGATACGCGCCTGGTAGCGCACGCCTGCCGTTAAGTTCCCTATCACCAGCCCGACGGTGAGCATCACGGCGAAGGTGAGGATGTACTGTACGTCCGAGACGGCGAGCGTCCCGCGGGGGGCAATGAAGAACAGATCGAAGCTGATGACGTTAATAACCGTCGCCAGTACCGACGGCCAGCGTCCGTAAAAGAGCGCCACCACTACTACGCCCAGGAGATAGATCATCACCAGGTTGGCCGCGTCGAAGGCAATCAGCCATTTGCTGGCGATTATAGTGATCAGGGCGCAGAGCACGACGGCGACAAGGCAGCCGCGGAGCTGAATGCGCCATTTATCGCTGAAGGCCCGGCTGTCCGGCGCGCGGCTGGGGAGGGGAGCAGGTTTATCATCCAGCGCCACGATCACCAGGTCCAGATCCGGCGCGCGGCGGGCCAGCTTGTCGGCAAAGGATTCGCGGCTAAACCAGCGGCGATGCTGGCGGCGGCCAATGACAATTTTCCCCAGGTTATGCTCCCGCGCGTAGCGCAGAATCGCTTTATCTTCCTGCGGATCGGAAAGGGTAGCGGTTTCGGCACCCAGCTCCTGCGCCAGGCGCAGCGAGCTCAGGATCGCGCGGCGCTGGTTTTCGGGCAGAGCGTGCAGCTGCGGCGTTTCGACATACACTGCATGCCAGACGCTGCCAAACTTGGCCGCCAGGCGCGCAGCGGTGCGGACCAGCTTTTCATTGCCGCTGCCGTGGCCCACGCACAGCAGAATAGCATCCCGCGTGTGCCAGACGCGCTCCTGCCCTTGCAGGTCGCGCCAGGCGCGCATCTGATCGTCAACGCGATCGGCAGTACGCCGCAGGGCCAGCTCGCGCAGGGCAATCAGGTTACCTTTGCGGAAGAAATGTTCGATGGCGCGCTCGGCCTGGCCGGCAATATAAACCTTGCCTTCGTGCAGGCGCTGGCGCAAATCGTCAGGAGGCAGGTCAACCAGCACCACCTCATCGGCAGAATCAAAGAACGGGTCGGGCACCGTCTCGCGCACCTGAATGCCGGTCACGCCGCTGACTACGTCGTTCAGGCTTTCAAGATGCTGAACGTTAACCGTTGTGAACACATCAATGCCGGCCTCGAGCAGCTCTTCAACATCCTGCCAGCGTTTGGGATGGCGTGAGCCTGGCGCATTGCTGTGCGCCAGTTCGTCCATCAGGATAAGGGCGGGACGGCGGGCGAGGGCGGCATCAATATCAAACTCCGTAACTAAACGACCACGATGGCTGATGCGGCGGGGCGGCTGGGTAGCCAGCCCCTTCAGCAGCGACGCCGTCTCTTTGCGTCCGTGGGTTTCAACCACGCCGATCAGAATATCGAGCCCCTGCGCCCGAAGCCGCTGGGCTTCTGTCAGCATGGCGAAGGTTTTCCCGACGCCCGCGCAGGCGCCAAAGAAAATTTTCAGTTTGCCGCGATGGGCTTCAGCCGTCTGTTCAAGCAGCCTGTCCGGATCCGGGCGCATGGGCTCGTCGGTCATTTAGTTTTTCCTTAGCGCGTCCAGCGCCAGATTCAGCTCAACAATATTTACCACGGGCATGCCGATGAAGCTGACCAGCGGCTTTTGCGTGTGCTCTGCCACCAGCTTGCTCACCTGTTCGACGGTCAACTGACGGGCGGCGGCGACGCGCGGGATCTGCCAGGCCACCGCTGCCGGCGTCAGGCTGTAGTCCAGCCCGCTGGCCGAGGCGGTCACCAGCTCTACGGGCACCTCGCGGCTGGCCTGAGGATTGGCGGCACGCAGGGTTGCCACGCGTTCAGCGACGGCTTTGTCCAGCTCCGGGTTGCTGCCCGCCAGGTTACTGCCGCCGGATGCCATCGGATTATACGGGCTTTCGGCAGTGGCGGAAGGGCGTCCCTGGAAGTAGCGAGAATCCGTAAAGTTCTGACCAATCAGCCGTGAACCGCGGTTTTCGCCGTTTTGTATAATCAGCGAGCCGTTGGCCTGATCCTTAAACCACCACTGGCTCAGCGCGGTGGTTACCAGCGGGTACAGCCCGCCGGTAATGAGAGACAGCAGAATAAACAAAAGTATAGCGGGGCGTAACATCGTCATTTGATTCACCTTTTAAACCAGCCCGAACAGGGTCAACAGCAGGTCGATAGCCTTGATACCGATGAAAGGCACCACCAGCCCGCCCAGGCCGTAAATCCACAGGTTGCGGCGCAGCATGGCGGCGGCGGTCAGCGGCTTATAGCTCACGCCCTTTAGCGCCAGCGGAATAAGAAAGACAATGATCAGGGCGTTGAAAATCACCGCGCTCAGAATGGCTGATGCCGGAGAGTGCAGGTGCATCACGTTCAGCGCATTGAGCTGCGGATAGGTGGCCGCAAAGGCTGCCGGGATAATGGCAAAATACTTCGCCACGTCGTTGGCGATACTGAAGGTGGTCAGCGAACCGCGCGTCATCAGCATCTGCTTGCCGATGTGCACCACCTCAATCAGCTTGGTCGGGTTAGAGTCGAGGTCGACCATGTTGCCCGCCTCTTTTGCCGCCTGGGTACCGGAGTTCATCGCCACCGCCACGTCGGCCTGCGCGAGGGCAGGAGCATCGTTGGTACCGTCACCCGTCATCGCCACCAGACGACCTTCCGCCTGATACTGACGAATCAACGCCAGTTTCGCTTCCGGCGTGGCTTCGGAAAGGAAATCATCCACGCCCGCTTCGGCGGCAATCGCCGCGGCGGTAAGACGGTTATCCCCGGTGATCATCACCGTTTTAATGCCCATTTTACGCAGCTGGGCAAAGCGCTCTTTAATACCGCCTTTGACGATATCCTTCAGGGCAATTACCCCCAGCACGTTCGCGCCTTCTGCCACCACCAGCGGCGTGGCCCCCTGACGGGCTACGCTTTCGACCAGGTTGTCCACTTCAGGCGGGAAGTGGCCATTGTTGGCCTCAATGTGGCGACGGATGGCGTCAACAGAGCCTTTACGGATCATGCGATCCTGAATGTTAATCCCGCTCATTCGGGTTTGCGCCGTAAACGGCACGAAGGTGGCATGCAGGCTGTGAACGTCGCGCTGGCGCAGGTTAAAGCGCTGCTTGGCGAGAACAACAATGCTTCGGCCTTCCGGGGTTTCATCGGCAAGCGAGGAGAGTTGTGCCGCATCCGCCAGCGTTTTTTCATCCACGCCCGGGGCGGGTAAGAATTCGGACGCCTGGCGGTTACCGAGGGTAATGGTCCCGGTTTTATCCAGCAGCAAGACATCCACGTCACCGGCGGCTTCAACCGCACGTCCGCTGGTGGCGATGACGTTAGCACCGAGCATACGGCTCATGCCGGCCACGCCGATGGCCGACAGCAGGCCGCCGATGGTGGTAGGGATCAGGCAGACCAGCAGCGCCACCAGTACGGTGATGGTGACCGGAGTGCCGCCATAGGCGGAAAATGGCCACAGCGTCGCGGTTGCCAGCAGGAAGACGATGGTCAAGGCTATCAGCAGGATGGTCAGGGCAATTTCGTTCGGTGTTTTACGGCGTTGAGCGCCTTCCACCATGGCGATCATCCGGTCGAGGAAGGTTTCGCCCGGGTTGACGCTGCACTGGATCACCAGCCAGTCGGAAAGAATGCGCGTCCCACCCGTTACGGAGGCAAAATCACCGCCGGATTCACGGATCACAGGTGCGGATTCCCCGGTAATGGCGCTTTCATCTACCGATGCGCCACCTTCAATGACTTCTCCGTCGCACGGGATGATGTCGCCAGCTTCCACCAGCACCACATCACCTTTACGTAGTTCATCCGCCGGAACGTGGTCCATCTGCGCGCCGTATTTCGGTTCACGTAATTTCCGCGCAAACGCCGTTTTTTTCACCCCTTTCAGGCTGTTGGCCTGCGCTTTACTCCGGCCTTCCGCCAGCGCTTCGGCAAAGTTGGCGAATAGCACGGTAAACCACAGCCACAGGCTGATGGCCCCAGTGAACATCGCGTTTCCC
Organism: Enterobacter cloacae complex sp. P2B; assembly: GCF_014895985.1. Classification (NCBI taxonomy): domain Bacteria; kingdom Pseudomonadati; phylum Pseudomonadota; class Gammaproteobacteria; order Enterobacterales; family Enterobacteriaceae; genus Enterobacter; species Enterobacter cloacae complex sp. P2B. The sequence continues at coordinate 27,952 of NZ_JADBQQ010000021.1, forward strand.
GGCATGTGACCCGTCCCCATGGCAATCGCCAGTGCGGTGGTCAGGACGCTGCCGGCCCAGACGATAAACATCACCGGGTTGTGCCATTGCACGCGCGGGCTCAGCTTTTTGACCGCATCCATAAGCGCCTGACGAACTAACGTCGGTTCGAGCAGGGCCAGTTGTTTACGACTCATGACAAATACTCCGCAAAATCAGCGTAAAGAGAGAGTTTCCGCGACCGGGCCTAACGCGAGGGCGGGGATAAAGGTCAGGGCGCCGACCAGCAACACGGTGCCCGTCAGCAGGCCGATAAACAGCGCGCCGTGGGTCGGTAACGTCCCGGTGGTGGTCGGTTGGATTTTTTTATTCACCAGCGATCCGGCAATCGCCATTACCGGCACAATGATCCCGAAGCGGCCCACGAACATGCAGAACGCCAGCAGACAGTTCCAGAACGGAGAGTTGGCGCTTAAGCCTGCAAAGGCGCTACCGTTGTTGTTGGCGGCCGAGGAGACGGCATACAGCACTTCGCTAAAGCCGTGAATGCCCGGGTTAAAGATGCCGCTGCGTCCTGCTTCGGTCATCAGCGCCAGCGCGGTGCCGAGCAGCACAAGCGCCGGGGTGACCAGAATCGCCAGCGCGGTTAGTTTCATCTCGCTAACGTCGATTTTTTTACCGAGATATTCCGGGGTGCGGCCAATCATCAGACCGGCAATAAACACCGCCAGCAGCACGAACAGGAGCATGCCGTAAAGACCGGAGCCCACGCCGCCAAACACCACCTCGCCGATCTGCATCAGCCACATCGGGATCATGCCGCCCAGCGCGGTGAAAGAGTCATGCATGGCGTTCACCGCCCCGCACGAGGCTGCTGTGGTGACGACAGCATAAAGGCTGCTGGCAAGAATGCCGAAGCGGCTTTCTTTGCCTTCCATATTAATAGTGCTGTTCGCCCCAAGCTGCATGAAATGGGGGTTGCCGCTCCATTCAGCCCACATCACCAGCGCCACGCAGACCACGAAGATCAGCGACATGGTCCAGAGCAGTGTGCGGCCCTGACGGCGATCGTTGACCACATCACCAAAGGCGAAACAGAGCGCGGCGGGGATCAGGAAGATCGCCAGCATCTGTACAAAATTGGTCAGGGCGGTAGGGTTTTCAAACGGATGCGACGAGTTGGCGTTGAAGAATCCGCCGCCGTTGGTGCCGAGCATCTTGATAGCTTCCTGCGACGCCACTGGTCCCATCGGCAGGATCTGTTTTGCTCCTTCAAGCGAAGTATACGGGGCGTAAGGCAGCAGGTTTTGCAGGGTGCCCTGCTGAATAAAGAACAGCGCGATAAGCAGCGCAATCGGCAGCAGGATCCACAGCGTAATGCGCGTCAGATCCACCCAGGCGTTACCCAGGGTACCGATTTTCTGACGTGCAAACGCGCGCGTCAGCGCGAAAATTACCGCGATACCGCTGGCTGCAGAGAGGAAGTTCTGCACGGTTAATCCAGCCATCTGGCTGAAATAGCTGAGCGTGGTTTCACCGGCATAGGACTGCCAGTTGGTGTTGGTAACAAAACTGACCGCCGTGTTCAGCGCAAGATGCCAGGACAGGCCCGGTAACCGTTGCGGATTCAGCGGCAGGATGCCCTGCAGCATCAGCATGGCAAAAAGCGCAATGAGCCCAACGATATTCAGCAGCAGAATGGCGATCAGATATTCACGCCAGTTCATCTCCCGATCGACTATCCCCAGTACGCGCCAGATCCCTTTTTCAACGCTTCCCGTGCCGGGCAGGGGGACGTTGTTGATCAATCGCGCCAGTCCCGAGCCCAGTGGTCTTGCCAAAACGAACAATACCACTAAGAAGCTGGCAATAAGCAAAAACGCCTGAGCAGCCATCAGAATGCCTCCGCGTTAATCAGGGCATAGACCAGATAACCCAATAACAGGAACACCAGCACGATGCCGGCAATAAGACCTGCACTCACAATCCACCTCCGGGTGACTTTTGTTGTTGTGCTAACGGTAGGATTTATGGCGCAAAGATTTCGCAAAAATCAGAAGGGTGGGTGTAAAAAAAGTATAAAAATGGCAAAGCCCACAATTTAACTATTGATAAGTAAATCTTTAACTTTTTTGTAACTTAATTACGGCGTGAATGTAAATATTCACTAAATGGATAAAAATAAGTGGTCGGATGAGTAGTAAAATTACAAACAAAGCGATATTATTTTAGCCAGGTCACAGATTTCACATTTTCCGGAGAAGGTTTCCGGCCAACTACAGGGGAGAAAAATATGGATCTTTATAAAGAGTATCCGGCTCATATCGTGTTCATGCGTCGCACTTTCGCCGTAGTGGCTGGCGTGCTGGCCCTGCCGGTGATGTTGTTCTGGAAAGATCGCGCGCGTTTTTATAGCTATCTGCACCGCGTCTGGGCGAAAACCAGCGAGAAGCCGGTGTGGATGGATCAGGCAGAGAAAGCGACCAGCGATTTCTATTGATACAACGCTGACGCGTAGCCATAAAAAAACCGCCAATAGCAATATGGCGGTTTTTTTGTCCCTCGGGATTCGCGGTCCGTTGGGTGGTTTTTCAAGCTCTCACACAGAGGCTTATAAGCATACGTCTGCTGGTTGAATAAGCAACTGCCTCAATCCTAAATATATTCTTAATATCAGGTTCAATGGGTTACGTTTTGCTCACGTGATGTTTACCATGCTGCGTCCCTTTCCGCCATCTCGCAAATGGGCACCGGTCCCGGGAGAGGTGTTACAACAACCGTAAGTCAGGCTCCACACAGAGCTTGTGTCCACCGATTTATCACCGGTGGTGAACGGTGGAGCGGTTAGCAGCAGGGACCGCATAGTGAAACGCTATATATGCATCGCGTTCATTGTCGCCAGCGTACTCGTTGTAAAGAGTGATGAACCTAATGCGTTTGTTGCTTTAACCACGATAGCGCAGGACAAGTAGCGTTAAGGCCGCCCCGGGCGGCCTTTTTTATTTCATCCCGTCTACACTTCATGGCAAAGTAGTTCTATGCATGCTTTTTCCTTGTACGGCATGCCCTTATGGACATAATGGACAATAGCCTGGAGTTTTATGCCCACCCATCTGGTTTGGTTTCGCGCGGATTTGCGCGTACATGACAACATCGCTCTCGCGGCAGCCTGCCGCTCTGATGACGCCAGCGTACTGGCGCTATTTATCGCCACGCCTGAGCAGTGGCAGCAGCATGATATGGCTCCACGGCAGGCGGCTTACCTCAAATCACACCTGAACGAACTGCAGCACGCGCTTGCCGAGAAAGGCATTCCGCTGATCTACAAAGAGGTCAGCGATTTTACCGCGCAGCTTCATATGCTGCAGGAGATATGCCAGCAGAACGGCGTCACGCATCTTTTTTATAACTACCAGTACGAACTGAACGAACAGCAGCGGGACCGCCAGCTGGAGAAAATGCTGGGAGAGGTGGTTTGTGAGGGATTTGATGACAGCGTGATGCTGGCTCCGGGCAGCGTTATGACCGGCGGTCACGAAATGTATAAAGTGTTTACGCCGTTTAAAAATGCTTTTGTTAAGCGCCTGAAAGAGGCGCTGCCGGAGTGCGTACCCGCGCCCGCCGCCAGAGGAGAGGCTATAACCGATCTCCCCGAATTAACGTTCAACTATCCCCAACGGGCATTTGATGAACTTCTGTTCCCTGCCAGTGAGAAGGCCGCTATTGCGAAGCTGCGCCAGTTTTGCAAGCAGGGCGCGGGAGAATACGACGCGCGCAGGGATTTCCCGGCAATTGAAGGGACAAGCCGGTTATCGGCCTGCCTGGCGCTGGGCGTGCTCTCTCCTCGCCAGTGTTTGCATCGTCTTCTGGCCGAACAGCCGCAGGCGCTGGACGGTGGTGCGGGCTCGGTGTGGCTGAACGAACTTATCTGGCGTGAATTCTACCGCCATCTGATGACGTACCACCCCAATCTCTGTAAGCATCGTCCGTTCATTCCGTGGACCGACAGCGTAAAATGGCAGCACGATGAGGCACTTTTACAGGCCTGGCAAAAAGGGGAGACGGGCTATCCGATAGTGGACGCCGCTATGCGCCAGCTAAATGAAACCGGGTGGATGCACAATCGTCTGCGAATGATTACCGCGAGCTTCCTGGTGAAAGATCTGCTTATCGACTGGCGAATCGGAGAGCGCTATTTTATTTCTCAGCTGATCGATGGCGATCTGGCTGCGAATAACGGTGGCTGGCAGTGGGCGGCCTCTACCGGCACCGATGCGGCTCCCTATTTCAGGATTTTTAATCCGACCACTCAGGGGCAAAAATTTGATGCCAACGGCGACTTTATTCGCCGCTGGTTGCCCGCGCTCAGGAACGTTCCTGAAAAAGCGATCCATGACCCGTGGGCATGGGCGGATAAACAGGGCGTAAAGCTCGATTATCCCCGCCCGATTGTCGACCATAAACAGGCGCGCGTCGCCACGCTGGCGGCGTACGAAGCCGCACGAAAAGTTTGAGAGAATGATGATGAAAAACAGTGAACTGGAACGCCTGATTAACGAAAAACTTAATACCGCCTCCTTTAGCGACTATGGCCCGAATGGCCTGCAGGTCGAAGGGCGCGAAACGGTGCAGAAAATCATCACCGGCGTGACGGCAAGCCAGGCGCTGCTGGATGAGGCGGTACGTCAGGAAGCCGACGCGGTGATTGTCCATCACGGTTACTTCTGGAAAAACGAATCGCCGATTATCCGCGGCATGAAGCGCAACCGCCTCAAAACGCTGCTGTCGAATGATATCAACCTGTACGGTTACCATCTGCCGCTGGATGCGCATCCTGAACTGGGAAATAACGTCCAGCTGGCACAGCTGTTAGGGATTACCGTGATGGGTGAAATCGAGCCGCTGGTGCCGTGGGGCGAACTGTCGATGCCGGTACCGGGGCTGGAGCTGGCATCGTGGATCGAAGCGCGGCTGGGGCGTCGTCCGCTGTGGTGCGGAGATACCGGGCCGGATACCGTGAAGCGCGTGGCGTGGTGTACCGGCGGCGGCCAGGGCTTTATCGACAGCGCCGCGCGCTTTGGTGTTGATGCGTTTATTACCGGCGAAGTCTCCGAACAGACGGTTCACTCTGCCCGCGAGCAGGGGCTGCATTTTTACGCGGCAGGCCACCACGCTACCGAGCGCGGCGGTATTCGCGCCCTCAGCGAGTGGCTGACGGAAAATACCGATCTGGATGTGACCTTTATTGATATCCCTAATCCGGCCTGATGAGAGGTAGTTAAGTGCAGCGAGCGCGTTGTTATCTTCTGGGTGAAACCGCGGTAGTTCTGGAGCTTGAGCCTCCCGTGACGCTTGCCACGCAAAAGCGTATCTGGCGCCTGGCTCAGCGACTGCCCGAGCTACCCGGCGTGGTTGAAGCTATTCCGGGTATGAATAATATCACCGTGGTGCTACGCGATCCGCACTCCGGGGCGCTGGATGCCATTGAGCGTCTGCAGCGCTGGTGGGAAGAGAGCGAGGCGCTGGAGCCAGAATCGCGGACGATTGAGATCCCGGTTGTCTATGGCGGCAAAGGTGGCCCTGACCTTGGCGTGGTGGCCGAACACTGTGGATTAACAGTAAAGCAGGTTGTGGAGTTGCACAGCTCGGTGGATTACGTCGTCTGGTTTCTGGGTTTTCAGCCGGGCTTTCCGTATCTGGGCGGATTATCTCCCCGGCTGCATACCCCGCGTCGGGCTGAGCCGCGCCTGAGCGTTCCCGCAGGAACGGTGGCAATTGGCGGTGAACAAACCGGAGTTTATCCGCTTACTTCACCGGGCGGCTGGCAGCTTATCGGGCACACCTCTATGCCACTATTTAAACCGGGGCAGGAGGCACCGATCCTCCTGCGTCCGGGTGATACTCTGCGCTTTATCCCGCAGAAGGAGGGGGTATGTTAACGCTTATTCGCGCGGGGCTTTATACCTCCGTTCAGGATGCCGGACGCTTTGGCATGCGCCAGTCCGGCGTGAGCTACTGCGGTGCGCTCGATCGTCCTTCGCTGGAGATTGCCAACCTGCTGGTAGGCAACGCGGGCAGCACGGCGGCGTTAGAAATTACGCTGGGTCAGTGCGTTATTGAATTTGGTGAGGAGACCTGGTTCGCCTTAACCGGCGCGGGCTGTGACGCGACGCTGGACGGCAAAGCGGTGTGGACCGGCTGGCGATTGCGGGCGAAAGCCGGGCAGCGTCTGACGCTTAAGCGTCCTCTGCACGGCGTGCGCAGCTATCTTGCCGTGGCGGGGGGCATCGACGTGCCGGAGGTGTTGGGGTCGTCCAGCACCGACCAGAAAGCGGGAATGGGCGGCCATGAGGGACGGCTGCTGCGCGACGGCGATCGTATTGCGATTAAGCCATCAGCGCGCCATTTCACCACCACGCAGGGCGTGAAGCAGCTGCTGTGGGGGAACGTGATCCGCGCCTTGCCGGGACCGGAATATCAGGAGTTTGATGAAGCCTCAAAAGAGTCTTTCTGGCGTTCGCCGTGGAAAATCAGCCCGCAGAGTAACCGTATGGGTTACCGGCTTCAGGGGCAGCCGCTGACCCGCACGACTGACCGGGAGCTGCTTTCCCACGGGCTGCTGCCAGGGGTGATTCAGGTGCCGGGCAACGGGCAGCCCATCGTACTGATGAACGACGCGCAAACTACCGGCGGCTATCCGCGTATTGCCTGCATTATTGAAGCGGATCGCTACCATCTGGCTCAAATCCCTCTCGGTCAGCCGATTCATTTTGTGCAGTGTACGCTGGAGGAGGCGCTAAAGGCCCGGCAGGATCGGCAGCGCTATCTCGAACAGCTGGCGTGGAGGCTTGATGGTAAAGATTGATTTAAACGCCGATCTGGGGGAAGGCAGCAGCGCCGATGCGGAACTGATGACCCTGGTCTCCTCGGTCAATATCGCCTGCGGTTTTCACGCGGGCGATGCGCAAACCATGCTGGAGAGCGTGCGTAATGCCATTAAAAACGGCGTGGCGATTGGCGCTCACCCGAGCTTCCCGGACCGGGAGAACTTTGGCCGTACGGCGATGGATCTGCCCCCTGAGACGGTCTACGCTCAGGTGCTCTACCAAATCGGCGCGCTGGAGGCGATAGCGCGCGCTGAGCATGGCGTGCTGCGTCACGTCAAACCGCACGGCATGCTCTATAACCAGGCAGCGAAAGACCCGGCGCTGGCGGAGGCGATTGCCCGCGCGGTGCGGGACTGCAATCCGCAGCTGATTCTGGTTGGCCTGGCGGGTAGCGAGCTTATTCGTGCCGGAGAACGGCTGGGGCTGACGACGCGGCAGGAAGTCTTTGCCGATCGGGGATACATGCCGGACGGCAGCCTGGTGCCGCGCACGCAGGCCGGTGCGCTGATTACTGACGAAAATAAAGCGCTGGAGCAGACGCTGGAGATGGTGCGCTTCGGGCGGGTGACCGCCGTGGATGGAACATCCGCAAATGTTCAGGCCGATACGGTGTGTTTACACGGCGACGGGGAGCATGCGCTCCAGTTTGCGCGACGCCTGCGGGCGGCGTTCTCTGAAGAGGGCATTCTCGTCAGCGCAGATTGATTATAAAAGGACAATGACATGCCTGAAGGTCCGGAGATCCGCCGCGCGGCGGATAGCCTGGAGGAGGCGATAAAGGGCAAACCGCTGACCTATGTCTGGTTTGCCTTTCCTCAACTTAAGCCGTTTGAAACAGAGCTGGTGGGACAGACGGTGACCCATATTGAAACGCGCGGCAAAGCGTTGCTCACGCATTTTTCCCATAACCTGACGTTATATAGCCATAACCAGCTCTACGGTGTGTGGCGCGTCGTCGATGCGGACGAGCAGCCGCAAACGACGCGCGTGCTGCGCGTCCGGTTACAAACGGCGGATAAGGCGATCCTGCTCTATAGCGCCTCTGATATCGAAATGTTAACGCCGGAGCAGCTGCTGACGCATCCGTTCTTACAGCGCGTCGGGCCGGACGTGCTGGACATGCGCCTGACGGCGAGCGACGTGAAGGCCCGACTGTTATCGCCCAAATTCCGCAACCGCCAGTTTTCCGGATTGTTGCTCGATCAGGCTTTTCTGGCGGGATTAGGCAACTATCTGCGGGTGGAAATCCTTTGGCAAGTGGGGCTGGCGCCTCAGCGCAAGGCCTCTCAGCTTAGCGAGGAACAGCTGGACGCGCTGTCTCACGCGCTGCTGGACATTCCACGGCTGTCGTACAACACGCGCGGCCTGGTGAATGAGAACAAGCATCACGGGGCGCTGTTCCGGTTCAAAGTGTTTCATCGGGCGGGAAAAAAGTGCGAGCGGTGCGGCGGGATTATCGACAGGATTATGCTCTCTTCCAGACCTTTTTACTGGTGCCCGCACTGCCAGAAATAAAAGTAAAACGGTAACCCAAGGGTTACCGTTTTTAAGGTTTTCTCCCTCTCCATGTGGGAGAGGGCCGGGGTGAGGGCATCAGGCCGCACCCAACGTCTTTTAGCGCTTCAGGTCAGACTTAAAATCACGCTGCTCGTAGCCGGTGTACAGCTGACGAGGACGGGCGATTTTCATGCCTTCGCTGTGCATTTCGTTCCAGTGCGCAATCCAGCCCACGGTACGCGCCATGGCGAAGATCACGGTGAACATGGAAGACGGAATGCCCATCGCTTTCAGAATAATGCCAGAGTAGAAATCGACGTTCGGGTAGAGTTTCTTCTCGATGAAGTACGGGTCGTTCAGCGCGATGTGTTCCAGCTCCATCGCCACTTCCAGCAGATCGTCTTTGGTGCCCAGCTCTTTCAGCACTTCATGGCAGGTCTCACGCATAACGGTTGCGCGCGGGTCGTAGTTTTTGTAAACACGGTGACCGAAGCCCATCAGGCGGAAGGAGTCATTCTTGTCTTTCGCGCGACGCACGAACTCTGGAATGTGCTCAACGGTGCTGATCTCTTCCAGCATCTTCAGCGCCGCTTCGTTCGCGCCGCCGTGTGCCGGTCCCCACAGGGAGGCGATGCCCGCAGCGATACAGGCGAACGGGTTCGCGCCTGAAGAGCCTGCGGTACGGACGGTAGAGGTAGAGGCGTTCTGCTCGTGGTCAGCGTGCAGGATCAGAATACGGTCCATCGCGCGTTCCAGCACCGGATTTACTTCATACTCTTCGCACGGCGTGGAGAACATCATGCGCAGGAAGTTGCCGGCGTAGGAGAGGTCATTACGTGGGTACACAAACGGCTGGCCGATGGAGTATTTGTAGCACATCGCCGCCATGGTCGGCATTTTGGACAGCAGGCGGAACGCCGCGATATCACGGTGACGCGGGTTATTCACGTCAAGTGAGTCGTGGTAGAACGCCGCCAGCGCACCGGTAATCCCGCACATCACCGCCATTGGGTGAGAGTCACGACGGAACGCATGGAACAGACGGGTAATCTGCTCATGGATCATGGTGTGACGAGTTACGGTGGTTTTGAATTCATCGTACTGCGCCTGCGTCGGCTTTTCGCCGTTCAGCAGGATGTAGCACACTTCCAGATAGTTGGATTCGGTGGCTAACTGATCGATGGGGAAGCCGCGATGGAGCAGGATACCTTCGTCACCGTCAATGTAGGTGATTTTGGATTCGCAAGATGCGGTAGAGGTAAATCCAGGGTCAAAGGTAAATACTCCTTTGGAACCCAGCGTACGGATATCAATAACATCCTGACCGAGCGTGCCTTTTAGCACATCCAGTTCAATAGCATCATCACCATTTAGGGTGAGTTTTGCCTTTGTATCAGCCATTTACGGTCTCCTTAGCGCCTTATGCTTAAGACTGCTTTTACCGGATTTGCCTTCAGCTGTTAATCACCGTTACCAGATTGTTATTTGGCTTACCGCTCAGCTCACGAGGAGTAACCAGGGTACAGAGCTATGGCGCCTTGCAGGTAAACGAATGAAATATCAGTGAAACAACAGCAAATCAGCGTTTTTGCAGTCCGAATTATTCAAACCTGTATATCACTAATAACTGTCCTGATAACTTCGGTCAATACCATCACACTGTTACATAACTATTTGTCAGGTGAAAGAGAGACCTCATAACTTTTGCGCATTATATGCCTTTTCTGATGACGTTTGTAACAATATTGTTTAACATTTGTCAAATCAGATGATTAAAAATTAAAAAGATGTTGTTATCGTGACCCTGATCACTGTTCCAGAGAAAACCCAACAAACTGTATGTAGGTTAATTGTAATGATTTTGTGAACGGCCTATACTGCCGCCAGGTCTCCGGAACACCCTGCAATCCCGAGCCACCCAGCGTTGTAACGTGTCGTTTTAGCATTTGGAAGCAATGTTTTGCATGACGCGCAGTTATAGAAAAGGAACGCTGCTTGACCCGCATCGCAGTCCGGAGGAAGGAAACAATAAGAACAGCATGTGGGCGTTATTCATGATAAGAAATGTGAAAAAACAAAGACCTGTCAATCTGGATCTCAAAACGATCCGGTTCCCCGTAACAGCAATAGCGTCCATTCTGCACCGTGTTTCTGGTGTGATTACGTTTGTGGCGGTCGGTATTTTGCTGTGGTTACTGGGCACCAGCCTCTCTTCCCCTGAAGGATTCCTCCAGGCCTCGGCCATCATGAATAGCTTCTTCGTGAAATTTATCATGTGGGGCATTCTCACCGCGCTGGCCTATCACGTTGTTGGCGGCGTACGCCACATGCTGATGGACTTTGGCTATCTGGAAGAGACGTTCGAGGCCGGGAAACGTACCGCGAACATTTCATTTGTGATCACTGTCGTGCTTTCACTTCTCGCAGGAGTTCTCGTATGGTAAGCAACGCCTCCGCATTAGGACGCAACGGCGTACATGACTTCATTCTGGTCCGCGCTACCGCCATCGTTCTCACCCTTTACATCATCTATATGATCGGTTTCTTCGCGACCAGCGGCACGCTGACGTGGGAAATCTGGAGTGGTTTCTTCGGATCGGCCTTCACCAAAGTGTTCACCCTGCTGGCCCTGTTCTCCATCCTTATCCATGCCTGGATCGGAATGTGGCAGGTGTTGACCGATTACGTTAAACCGCTGGCGATTCGCCTTCCGCTGCAACTGATTATTGTTGTTGCGCTGCTGGTTTACGTCATTTATGGATTTGTTGTGGTGTGGGGTGTGTAATGAAACTGCCAGTCAGAGAATTTGATGCTGTTGTGATTGGTGCGGGTGGCGCAGGTATGCGCGCCGCACTGCAAATTTCCCAGAGCGGCCAGACCTGTGCGCTGCTCTCTAAAGTGTTCCCGACCCGTTCCCACACTGTGTCCGCGCAGGGCGGTATTACCGTTGCGCTGGGTAACTCCCATGAAGATAACTGGGAATGGCACATGTACGACACGGTAAAAGGTTCCGATTACATCGGCGACCAGGATGCCATCGAATATATGTGTAAAACCGGCCCGGAAGCGATTCTGGAGCTGGATCACATGGGTCTGCCGTTCTCCCGTCTGGAAAATGGCACCATCTATCAGCGTCCGTTTGGCGGCCAGTCGAAAAACTTCGGCGGCGAGCAGGCGGCACGTACCGCGGCGGCGGCTGACCGTACCGGTCACGCACTGCTGCACACCCTGTATCAGCAGAACCTGAAAAACCACACCACCATCTTCTCCGAGTGGTATGCGCTGGATCTGGTGAAAAACGCCGATGGCGCAATTGTTGGCTGTACCGCGCTGTGCATCGAAACCGGTGAAGTGGTTTACTTCAAAGCCCGCGCGACCGTGCTGGCGACCGGCGGTGCAGGCCGTATTTATCAGTCCACCACTAACGCCCACATCAACACCGGTGACGGCGTCGGTATGGCTATTCGCGCCGGCGTACCGGTGCAGGACATGGAGATGTGGCAGTTCCACCCAACCGGTATCGCCGGTGCGGGCGTGCTGGTCACCGAAGGCTGCCGCGGTGAAGGTGGCTACCTGCTGAACAAACACGGCGAGCGCTTCATGGAGCGTTATGCCCCGAATGCGAAAGACCTGGCGGGTCGTGACGTGGTGGCGCGTTCCATCATGATCGAAATCCGTGAAGGCCGCGGCTGCGATGGCCCATGGGGTCCACACGCGAAGCTGAAGCTCGACCATCTGGGCAAAGAGGTGCTGGAATCCCGTCTGCCGGGCATCCTGGAGCTGTCCCGCACATTCGCGCACGTCGATCCGGTGAAAGAGCCGATTCCGGTTATCCCAACCTGCCACTACATGATGGGCGGTATTCCGACCAAAGTGACCGGTCAGGCGCTGACCGTGAACGAGCAGGGCGAAGACGTGGTCATTCCTGGCCTGTTCGCGGTAGGCGAAATCGCCTGCGTATCCGTACACGGCGCCAACCGTCTGGGCGGTAACTCGCTGCTGGACCTGGTGGTATTTGGTCGTGCGGTGGGTCTGCATCTGCAGGAGTCCATTGCCGAGCAGGGCGCGCTGCGTGATGCAACCGACGACGAAATCGACGCCTCTCTTGAACGCCTCAACCGCTGGAACGGTAACCGTAACGGCGAAGATCCGGTGGAAATCCGTAAAGCGCTGCAGGAGTGCATGCAGCACAACTTCTCGGTATTCCGCGAAGGCGATGCGATGGCCAAAGGCCTTGAGCAGCTGAAGGCGATCCGCGAGCGTCTGAAAAATGCCCGTCTGGACGACACCTCCAGCGAGTTCAACACCCAGCGCGTTGAGTGCCTGGAGCTGGATAACCTGATGGAAACCGCATTCGCAACCGCCATGTCGGCAAACTTCCGTACCGAAAGCCGTGGCGCCCATAGTCGCTTCGACTTCCCGGATCGTGACGATGAAAACTGGCTGTGCCATTCCCTGTATCTGCCAGAGTCGGAAACCATGACGCGTCGTAACGTCAACATGGAACCGAAACTGCGTCCGGCGTTCCCGCCGAAGATTCGTACTTACTAATGCGGAGACAGGATAATGAAACTCGAATTCTCAGTTTATCGTTATAACCCGGATGTTGATGACGCTCCGCGCATGCAGGACTATACCCTCGAAGCGGAAGAAGGTCGTGACATGATGCTGCTGGATGCCTTAATCCAGTTGAAAGAGAAAGATCCTACGCTGTCGTTCCGCCGCTCCTGCCGTGAAGGGGTATGTGGCTCTGACGGTGTGAACATGAACGGCAAAAACGGCCTGGCCTGCATCACGCCAATTTCAGCGCTGCAGCGTCCTGGTCAGAAAATTGTTATCCGTCCTCTGCCAGGCCTGCCGGTCGTGCGTGATTTGGTGGTAGACATGGGGCAATTCTATGCACAATATGAGAAGATTAAGCCTTACTTATTGAATAATGGGCAAAATCCACCCGCTCGTGAGCACTTACAGTCTCCTGAGCAGCGTGAAAAACTCGATGGTCTGTACGAGTGTATTCTCTGCGCATGCTGTTCAACGTCCTGCCCGTCGTTCTGGTGGAACCCGGACAAGTTTATCGGCCCTGCGGGTCTGCTGGCTGCCTATCGCTTCCTGATCGACAGCCGAGACACCGAAACCGACAGCCGTCTGGAAGGATTAAGTGACGCTTTCAGCGTATTCCGCTGCCATAGCATCATGAACTGCGTCAGTGTGTGTCCGAAGGGGCTGAACCCGACGCGCGCCATCGGCCATATTAAGTCGATGCTGCTGCAGCGCAGTGCGTAAGTAGTGAGAGGGGAGCGCTGTTCCCCTCACCCTAACCCTCTCCCAAAGGGAGAGGGAATAGATTGCAGAAACCTTTAAAAACTGCCCTGAAGTCTAGACAGTTTCTAAAGGTTCCTTCGCGGGCCAAATGAAAAGAGCTCGCAGGTGAACCCCGGCACGTACACGCGGTGTGCGTGGTAGTTTCTACGGCGAAAGTAAGCATAAAAATGCTTAAGGGATCACGATGCAGAACGGCGCAATGAAAGCCTGGCTGGACTCTTCTTACCTCTCTGGTGCCAACCAGAGCTGGATAGAACAGCTCTATGAAGACTTCTTAACCGATCCTGACTCAGTGGACGCAAACTGGCGTTCCATGTTCCAGCAGTTGCCTGGTACAGGGGTCAAACCGGATCAATTCCATTCCAAAACACGTGATTATTTCCGTCGTCTGGCGAAGGATGCCTCACGTTACTCTTCTGCGATTTCCGACCCTGACACCAATGCGAAGCAGGTTAAAGTCCTGCAGCTTATCAACGCTTATCGCTTCCGCGGTCACCAGCATGCGAATCTCGATCCGCTGGGACTGTGGCAGCAGGAACGTGTGGCCGATCTCGATCCGGCGTATCACGATCTGACCGAGGCCGATTTCCAGGAAAGCTTTAACGTAGGTTCCTTTGCCATCGGCAAAGACACGATGAAGCTGGGCGATCTGATTGACGCGCTCAAGCAAACCTACTGCGGCTCCATCGGCGCGGAATATATGCACATTACCTCTACCGAAGAGAAACGCTGGATCCAGCAGCGCATCGAATCCGTAGCGGGCCACGCGACCTTCTCGGCCGACGAGAAGAAACGCTTCCTCAGCGAACTGACCGCAGCGGAAGGGCTTGAGCGCTATCTGGGCGCGAAGTTCCCGGGCGCAAAACGCTTCTCGCTGGAAGGCGGCGACGCGCTGGTGCCGATGCTGAAAGAGCTGATTCGCCACGCAGGCAAGAGCGGCACCCGTGAAGTGGTGCTCGGCATGGCGCACCGTGGTCGTCTGAACGTGCTGGTCAACGTGCTGGGTAAAAAACCGCAGGACCTGTTCGACGAATTCGCGGGCAAACATAAAGAACACCTCGGCACCGGCGACGTGAAGTACCACATGGGCTTCTCGTCGGATATCGAAACCGAAGGCGGTCTGGTTCACCTGGCGCTGGCGTTTAACCCGTCACACCTGGAAATCGTCAGCCCGGTGGTTATCGGTTCCGTGCGCGCGCGTCTGGATCGTCTGGACGAGCCGAGCAGCAATAAAGTGCTGCCAATCACCATCCACGGTGACGCGGCGGTCACAGGGCAGGGCGTGGTTCAGGAAACCCTGAACATGTCGAAAGCGCGTGGTTATGAAGTGGGCGGTACCGTTCGCATCGTGATCAACAACCAGGTGGGCTTCACCACCTCTAACCCGCTGGATGCCCGTTCTACTCCATATTGCACCGACATCGGTAAGATGGTCCAGGCGCCAATCTTCCACGTTAATGCGGATGACCCGGAAGCCGTGGCTTTCGTGACCCGTCTGGCGCTGGACTTCCGTAATACCTTCAAACGCGATGTGTTCATTGACCTCTTCTGCTACCGCCGTCACGGCCACAACGAAGCGGATGAGCCAAGTGCAACCCAGCCGCTGATGTACCAGAAAATCAAAAAACACCCGACGCCGCGCAAAATCTATGCTGACAAGCTGGAAAGCGACAAGGTGGCGACGCTGGAAGATGCGACCGAAATGGTCAACCTCTACCGCGACGCGCTGGACGCGGGTGAATGCGTGGTGAAAGAGCTGCGTCCGATGAACATGCACTCCTTTACCTGGTCGCCGTACCTCAACCACGAGTGGGATGAGAGCTACCCGAACAAGGTTGAGATGAAGCGCCTGCAGGAGCTGGCTAAACGCATCAGCACCGTGCCGGACGCTATCGAGATGCAGTCTCGCGTGGCGAAAATCTACGCCGACCGTCAGTCCATGGCGGCAGGCGAGAAGCTGTTCGACTGGGGCGGGGCGGAAACGCTGGCTTACGCAACGCTGGTTGACGAAGGCATTCCTGTTCGTCTGTCCGGTGAGGACGCGGGCCGTGGGACCTTCTTCCACCGTCACGCAGTGGTTCACAACCAGTCTAACGGTTCAACCTACACTCCGCTGCAGCACGTGCATAACGGTCAAGGCCAGTTCAAGGTCTGGGACTCCGTGCTGTCTGAAGAAGCGGTCCTGGCATTCGAATACGGCTACGCCACGGCGGAACCGCGCACCCTGACCATCTGGGAAGCACAGTTCGGTGACTTCGCCAACGGTGCGCAGGTCGTTATCGACCAGTTCATCTCCTCCGGCGAGCAGAAGTGGGGCCGCATGTGTGGCCTGGTGATGCTCCTGCCGCACGGTTATGAAGGCCAGGGTCCGGAGCACTCCTCCGCGCGTCTGGAACGTTATCTGCAGCTCTGCGCCGAGCAGAACATGCAGGTCTGCGTGCCGTCCACCCCGGCTCAGGTGTACCACATGCTGCGTCGTCAGGCGCTGCGCGGTATGCGCCGTCCGCTGGTGGTGATGTCGCCGAAATCCCTGCTGCGTCACCCGCTGGCGGTCTCCAGCCTGGAAGAGCTGGCGAACGGTACCTTCCTGCCGGCCATCGGTGAAATTGACGAGCTGGATCCGCAGGCCGTTAAGCGTGTCGTAATGTGTTCTGGTAAGGTTTATTACGACCTGCTGGAACAGCGCCGTAAGAACGATCAGAAAGATGTCGCCATCGTGCGTATCGAACAGCTTTATCCGTTCCCGCATCAGGCGATGCAGGAAGTGCTGAAACAGTACGCTCACGTACATGATTTTGTCTGGTGCCAGGAAGAGCCGCTCAACCAGGGCGCATGGTACTGCAGCCAGCATCATTTCCGTGAAGTGATTCCATTTGGGTCAGCCCTGCGCTATGCAGGTCGCCCGGCCTCCGCCTCTCCGGCGGTAGGGTATATGTCCGTTCACCAGAAGCAGCAACAAGATCTGGTCAATGACGCGCTGAACGTCGATTAATTAAAGGATACATAATGAGTAGCGTAGATATTCTTGTTCCCGACCTGCCTGAATCCGTAGCAGATGCGACCGTCGCTACCTGGCACAAAAAACCAGGCGATGCCGTTAAGCGCGATGAAGTGCTGGTAGAAATCGAAACTGACAAAGTGGTACTGGAAGTACCGGCTTCGGCGGATGGCGTTCTGGACGCGGTGCTGGAAGATGAAGGCACCACCGTCACCTCTCGTCAGATCCTGGGGCGCCTGCGTGAAGGCAACAGCGCGGGCAAAGAGTCCAGCGCGAAGTCTGAAGAGAAAGCTTCTACGCCGGCTCAGCGCCAGCAGGCTTCTCTGGAAGAACAGTCTAACGACGCCCTCAGCCCGGCGATCCGTCGCCTGCTGGCTGAACACAGCCTTGACCCGGCAGCCATCAAAGGCACCGGTGTGGGCGGTCGTCTGACCCGCGAAGACATCGACAAGCACCTGGCGAAAGCGCCTGCTCAGGCGGAAGCGAAAGCCCCTGTGGCCGCGCCGGCAGCTCAGCCTGCTCTGGGTGCCCGCAGCGAAAAACGCGTACCGATGACGCGCCTGCGTAAGCGCGTGGCCGAGCGTCTGCTGGAAGCGAAAAACTCCACCGCGATGCTGACCACCTTCAACGAAGTGAACATGAAGCCAATCATGGATCTGCGTAAGCAGTACGGTGACGCGTTTGAAAAACGTCACGGTATCCGTCTGGGCTTCATGTCCTTCTACGTGAAGGCGGTGGTTGAAGCGCTGAAACGCTACCCGGAAGTGAACGCGTCTATCGATGGCGATGACGTGGTTTACCACAACTACTTCGACGTCAGCATGGCGGTTTCTACCCCACGCGGCCTGGTGACCCCGGTTCTGCGTGATGTGGATACCCTGGGTATGGCTGACATCGAGAAGAACATTAAAGAGCTGGCCGTGAAAGGCCGCGACGGCAAGCTGACCGTAGACGATCTGACCGGCGGTAACTTCACCATTACCAACGGCGGCGTATTCGGCTCGCTGATGTCTACCCCGATCATTAACCCGCCGCAGAGCGCGATCCTGGGTATGCATGCCATTAAAGATCGCCCGATGGCGGTAGACGGTAAAGTTGAGATCCTGCCGATGATGTACCTGGCGCTCTCTTACGACCACCGCCTGATCGACGGCCGCGAGTCCGTGGGCTTCCTGGTAGCTATTAAAGAGCTGCTGGAAGATCCAACGCGTCTGCTGCTGGACGTCTAGTAACGATTTAGCATCACCTGCCCCGTGGACCGGCACACGCTGCGCCGGTCTACAGGTTTGAAGATAACGATTACCCTGAAGGATGGATAGAACACATGAACTTACATGAATATCAGGCCAAACAGCTGTTTGCCCGGTATGGCTTACCGGCTCCGGTGGGTTATGCCTGTACTACCCCGCGTGAAGCAGAAGAAGCCGCATCTAAAATCGGTTCCGGCCCGTGGGTAGTTAAATGTCAGGTTCACGCTGGTGGCCGTGGTAAAGCGGGCGGTGTGAAGGTTGTTAAGAGCAAAGAAGAGATTCGTGCGTTTGCTGAACATTGGCTCGGCAAGCGTCTGGTGACCTACCAGACAGATGCGAACGGCCAGCCGGTTAACCAGATCCTGGTCGAAGCGGCGACCGACATCGCGAAAGAGCTGTACCTGGGCGCGGTGGTTGACCGTAGCTCCCGTCGCGTGGTGTTCATGGCGTCTACCGAAGGCGGCGTGGAAATTGAAAAAGTGGCGGAAGAGACCCCGCACCTGATCCACAAAGTGGCTATCGATCCGCTGGCGGGCCCAATGCCTTATCAGGGTCGCGAGCTGGCGTTCAAGCTGGGTCTGGAAGGCAAGCTGGTTCAGCAGTTCACCAAGATCTTCATGGGCCTGGCGACTATCTTCCTTGAGCGCGATCTGGCGCTGATTGAGATCAACCCGCTGGTGATCACCACCCAGGGCGACCTGATCTGCCTCGACGGCAAGCTGGGCGCTGACGGCAACGCGCTGTTCCGCCAGCCGGATCTGCGCGAAATGCGCGACCAGTCTCAGGAAGATCCGCGTGAAGCACAGGCTGCTCAGTGGGAGCTGAACTACGTGGCGCTGGATGGCAACATCGGCTGCATGGTTAACGGTGCGGGCCTGGCGATGGGCACCATGGACATCGTTAAGCTGCACGGCGGTGAGCCGGCAAACTTCCTCGACGTGGGCGGTGGCGCAACCAAAGAGCGCGTAACCGAAGCGTTCAAAATCATCCTCTCTGACGACAACGTTAAAGCGGTACTGGTTAACATCTTCGGCGGCATCGTCCGTTGCGACCTGATTGCAGACGGCATCATCGGTGCGGTAGAAGAAGTGGGTGTTAACGTTCCGGTGGTTGTGCGTCTGGAAGGTAACAACGCTGAACTCGGCGCGAAAAAACTGGCTGACAGCGGCCTGAATATTATTGCAGCGAAAAGTCTGACGGATGCAGCTCAGCAGGTTGTTGCCGCAGTGGAGGGGAAATAATGTCAGTTTTAATTAATAAAGATACCAAGGTTATCTGCCAGGGCTTCACCGGTAGCCAGGGGACTTTCCACTCCGAACAGGCGATTGCCTACGGCACGCAGATGGTTGGCGGCGTAACGCCAGGTAAAGGCGGCACCACGCACCTGGGCCTGCCGGTGTTCAACACCGTGCGTGAAGCGGTAGAAGCGACGGGCGCAACCGCGACCGTGATCTACGTTCCGGCACCGTTCTGCAAAGACTCCATTCTGGAAGCGATCGACGCAGGCATCAAGCTGATCATCACCATCACCGAAGGCATCCCGACCCTGGATATGCTGACCGTGAAGGTGAAGCTGGACGAAGCAGGCGTGCGCATGATCGGCCCGAACTGCCCAGGCGTGATCACTCCGGGCGAATGCAAAATCGGCATCATGCCTGGCCACATTCACAAGCCGGGCAAAGTGGGCATCGTTTCCCGTTCCGGTACTCTGACCTATGAAGCGGTTAAGCAGACCACCGACTACGGCTTCGGCCAGTCCACCTGCGTGGGCATCGGCGGTGACCCAATCCCGGGATCTAACTTCATCGACATCCTGAAGCTGTTCCAGGAAGATCCGCAGACCGAAGCGATCGTGATGATCGGTGAGATCGGCGGTAGCGCGGAAGAAGAAGCGGCTGCTTATATCAAAGAACACGTAACCAAGCCTGTTGTCGGCTACATCGCGGGTGTGACTGCGCCGAAAGGCAAGCGTATGGGCCACGCGGGCGCGATCATCGCCGGTGGTAAAGGTACGGCTGATGAGAAGTTTGCTGCGCTGGAAGCCGCAGGCGTGAAGACCGTTCGCAGCCTGGCGGATATCGGCGAAGCACTGAAATCCATCATTAAGTAAGTCCTCTCTGCTCCCCGAACGGGGAGCGATGAAGTATAAAAATGTCCGTTTCGACATGGTTGGCCGCTGTAAAGCGGCCTTTTTTATTGCCTGCGTCTGGCGACGAGAGTGAACTTGTAGTCGTCGGTATTGAACACGTTGCGGCTGTATTCAAACACCCGTCCGTCCTTCAGGAACCCGCGGGAGACTTTTTCCAGGATCGGCTTTGCCGGATCGAGCGACAGCGCGGCGATCGCCTCCTCTGACGGCATGATCGGCATCAGCTCCTGCTCGCTGCGATCGATAACCAGCTTTTTGATCTGCTCAACGTAGTGATATTTCGAATTCTCCATCACTTCCCAGGTGAGGTCGGGAAACATGGCCAGCGGCATCCATGTCTCCTCCAGGTTCACCGGCTTCTGCTTGATGAAACGCACGCGCTTAACGTGCCAGACCTTATCTTCCACGCCAACCGCTAATGTTGCCGCCAGCCGCGCATCGGCTTTCACCACTTCAAAGATTTTGACATCACTGTGCGTATCGACATGACGATCCGCCAGCTTTTCGTAAAAGCCGGTGAGCTGATAAATATCGTAATTGACGCGCTCCTCTTTTTTTACATAAGAGCCGCTGCCCTGAATACTTTCGATGATCTGCTCGTCGGCGAGCAGTTTCAGGGCCTGCCGCACGGTGACGCGGCTGACGCGAAACGCCTCCTGAAGACTGGACTCCGTCGGCAGCGCGTCTCCGGGTTTTAATTCCCCGGCGTTGATTTTCTCGCGGAACGCATCGGCTATGTGCCGATACATCGGTTTGTTGCCCATTTTATCGCGCCTGCTTAATACCTTTTCAGGGAATTATGCATTCAACTGATGATTTGTAAATAATACAATTAAAATACAAATTTGGCTTTTAGTGAAAGTGATCACATAAATGTATTATCAGGTCTGCCAGAATCCTCCCCAGACCATAACTCTGTATAGGTGAGGATCTTTATGAACCTGACGACTCTGACCGATCCGCGTGCTGTTTGCGTTCAGGCGCAGTTTACCCGCCGGGATGAGGCAATCCGTCAGCTTACGGCGCGGCTGGTGGCGCTGGGCAAAATCGCTGATGCCGATGCGTTTCTGGAGGAGGTGTTTCATCGGGAATCGCTTGGGCCGACCGCGCTGGGTGAAGGACTGGCCGTTCCTCACGGTAAATCAGCCGTCGTGAAGGAGGCGGCTTTTGCCGTGGCAACTCTGCGAGAACCGCTTGCATGGGAAGGCGTGGACGGGCCGGAAGAGGTTGAGCTGGTTTTTCTGCTCGCCATTCCGCCAGCAGAAGCTGGTTCAACCCATATTCAGGTGCTGACGGAGCTGACGTCTCGCCTGGCGGATGACGATCTCAGGGCGCGCGTGATGGCTGCTACCACGGCGGAAGACGTGCTTGCTGCGCTTGAAGCTGCTCCTGACATGGAAGAGGCAGGCGTCGCGCTGAATGCCCCGACAATCGTCTGCGTGACCGCCTGTCCGGCCGGGATCGCGCATACCTATATGGCCGCAGAGTACCTGGAAAAAGCGGGACGCAAGCTTGGCGTCAACGTGGTGGTCGAAAAGCAAGGGGCAAACGGCATTGAGGGGCGCATCACCGTGCAGCAGCTTCATGAGGCCAAAGCGTGCATTTTTGCCGCAGAAGTGGCGATCAAAGAGAGCGAGCGTTTTCAGGGGATCCCCGCCATCTCCGTGCCCGTCGCGGAGCCTCTGCGCCATGCTGAAGCGCTGATTGAGCGCGCGCTGGCGCTGCAGCCTGCATCCGATGCGCGTCCTGCGCATGTCGATACCGAAACGAAAAAGAGCGTTAAAACTGAACTCAAGCAGGCACTTCTCAGCGGTATCTCTTTTGCGGTGCCGCTGATCGTCGCTGGCGGTACGGTGCTGGCCGTGTCGGTACTGCTGGCGCAAATCCTGGGTCTGCAGCACCTGTTTGACCAGGAAAACTCGTGGCTGTGGATGTACCGCAAGCTTGGCGGTGGCATGCTCGGCATTCTGATGGTACCTGTTCTGGCGGCCTATACCGCGTATTCGCTGGCGGATAAACCTGCGCTGACGCCGGGCTTTGCGGCCGGTCTTGCTGCCAATATGATCGGCTCCGGTTTTCTTGGCGCTATTGTCGGTGGGCTGATCGCGGGCTATCTGATGCGCTGGGTGAAAAACCACATCCGGCTCAGTAGCCGCTACAACGGCTTTCTGACCTTTTATCTCTATCCGGTGATTGGCGTGCTCGGCGCGGGCAGCCTGATGCTGTTTGTGATTGGCGAACCGGTGGCCTGGCTCAATAACACGCTCACCGTCTGGCTTAACGGTCTCTCCGGCGCGAATGCGCTGCTTCTGGGGGCAATCCTCGGGTTTATGTGCTCATTCGATTTGGGTGGCCCGGTCAACAAAGCCTCTTACGCGTTTTGCCTGGGGGCGATGGCGAACGGCGTTTATGGTCCTTACGCAATCTTTGCCTCCGTCAAAATGGTCTCAGCCTTCACCGTCACGGCGTCGACGATGCTGGCGCCGAAGCTGTTTAAACCGTTTGAAATTGAAACCGGTAAATCAACGTGGCTGCTCGGCCTGGCGGGCATTACCGAAGGGGCGATCCCGATGGCGATTGAAGATCCGCTTCGCGTCATTGGCTCATTTGTGCTCGGCTCCATGGTAACAGGCGCGGCTGTCGGTGCGATGGGGATCGGTTTGTCTACCCCGGGGGCCGGGATTTTCTCTCTCTTTTTACTTCACGATGCCGGGTTGGGCGGTGTGGTTGCGGCGGCGGGCTGGTTTGGCGCGGCGCTGGCGGGGACCGCTGTCTCCACGTTTGTTCTGCTGCTCTGGCGACGTCAGGCGGTAAAAAAGGGCAAGTACCTCACAGAAGACGCCATACCGTAAAAACTCACAAAACAGGAAACGAAGATGAAAGCTGTATCTCGCGTTCATATCACGCCGCATATGCACTGGGACCGTGAGTGGTACTTCACCACTGAAGAGTCGCGCATTCTTCTGGTCAATAATATGGAAGAGATCCTGACCCGTCTGGAGCAGGACGACGAGTATAAATATTACGTCCTTGATGGCCAGACGGCGGTGCTGGAAGATTATTTTGCCGTCGTGCCCGAAAACCGCGCGCGGGTAAAGGCGCTTGTGGAGCGCGGAAAACTGATTATCGGCCCCTGGTATACCCAGACCGATACCACGATTGTCAGCGGCGAGTCGATTGTCCGCAACCTGATGTACGGCATCCGGGACTGTATGGCGTTCGGCGAGCCGATGAAGATCGGCTATCTGCCGGATTCGTTTGGTATGTCCGGCCAGCTTCCGCATATCTATAACGGATTTGGCATTACCCGGACGATGTTCTGGCGCGGCTGCTCGGAACGACACGGGACCGATAAAACCGAATTTCTCTGGCAGAGCCAGGACGGCAGTGAAGTCACGGCGCAGGTGCTGCCGCTGGGCTACGCGATTGGTAAGTACTTACCGGAGGACGAAGCCGGGCTGCGAAAACGGCTCGACAGCTATTTCGACGTTCTGGAAAAGGCCTCCGTCACCAAAGAGATTTTGCTGCCCAACGGTCACGATCAGATGCCGCTGCAGCAGAACATTTTCTCCGTGATGGATAAGCTGCGTGAAATCTATCCGCAGCGTCAATTTGTAATGAGCCGCTTTGAAGAGGTGTTTGACCACATTGAGGCACGCCGCGATGAACTGGCGACCCTGAAAGGGGAGTTTATCGACGGGAAATACATGCGCGTGCACCGGACAATCGGCTCCACGCGCATGGATATCAAAATTGCCCATGCGCGTATTGAGAACAAACTTGTCAACATCCTCGAACCGCTGGCAACGCTTGCATGGACGCTGGGCTTCGATTATCACCACGGCCTGCTGGAGAAGATGTGGAAAGAGATCCTTAAAAACCACGCTCACGACAGCATCGGCTGCTGCTGCAGCGACAAGGTGCATCGTGAGATTGTCTCTCGTTTTGAACTGGCTGAAGACATGGCAGATAACCTGGTGCGTTTCTATATGCGCAAGATTGTCGACAACATGCCGCAAAGCGACGCCGACAAACTGGTGATGTTCAACCTGATGCCCTGGCCGCGTGAAGAGGTGATGAACACCACGATTCGACTGCGCGCCAGCCAGTTCCGTCTGTTGGATGATAAAGGCAACGAGATCCCGTATTTCATTCGCAGCGCGCGCGAGCTGGACCCTGGTCTCATTGACCGGCAGATTGTCCATTACGGTAATTATGAGCCGTTTATGGAGTTTGATATTCAGCTCAGCCAGATACTGCCGTCGATGGGCTACCGTACGCTGTTTATCGAGCCAAACGTGGCCGGGAAGGTGGTCTCTCCGGTGATAAACACCGAATCCTTGCTCGAAAACGCCTTCTGGCAGATTGATTTAAATAACGACGGTACGCTGCGCCTGCGCGACAAAGAAACCGGGCTGATTTATGACCGGGTGCTGGAAATCGAAGAGAGTTCGGATGATGGCGATGAGTACGACTACTCGCCTTCGCGGGAAGAGTGGAGACTCACTTCAGCGCAGGGCGAGCATCAGGTCGAGGTTATACACGAAGGCTGGCAGAGCAGGGCGGTGATTCGCCATCAGATCGCGGTACCGGCTAATCTGGCCGAACGCGCGGCGCGTCAGCGAAGCGGGTCTCTCGGCGCTGAGGTTGAAATCACGCTTAGCCACCACAGCAGACGTATTGATGTGGCGGTGCGTCTGGATAATCAGGCTGACGACCACCGCGTCCGCGTGCTGATCCCTACGCCGTTTATGACAGAGGACGTGTTAGCGGATACCCAGTTTGGCACCCTCACTCGTCCGGTGCAGGACGCGGCGATGGAAAACTGGCAGGAGGAGGGGTGGAAAGAAGCGCCCGTTCCCGTCTGGAATTTACTCAACTATGCCGTCCTGCAGGAAAAACGAAACGGGCTTGCGCTGTTCACCGAAGGACTACGCGAGTTTGAAGTAGTAGGTGAGGATAAAAAAGCCTTTGCCCTGACCCTGCTGCGCGGCGTGGGGTTACTCGGCAAAGAAGATTTGCTGTTGCGCCCCGGTAGGCCTTCAGGAATCAAAATGCCTGTTCCTGACTCCCAGGTGCGCGGTTCGTTAAGCTGTCGCTTTAGCCTCTTCAGCTTCAGTGGAACGCCGGAAAACGCGGGCGTCGCGCAGCAGGCTAAATCGTGGTTAACGCCGGTGCAGTGCTATAACAAAATTCCCTGGGACGCGATGAAGCTCAATCGCTCGTCGTTTACCACGCCGGAAAGTTACAGCCTGCTGGCGCTTTCGCCCACGGGATGCGTACTCAGTACGCTCAAAAAGGCTGAAGATCGAGACGAGCTCATTCTTCGTCTGTTCAACCCTTCCGAGTCCAGCGCATGTGACGCGACGTTATCCGTGGGTCCGACCGTGAAACGGTGCTGCGAAACGGACATGAATGAACGGATAATAGACAATCGTGAAGAAGAGGGCATCGTCGGGGCGTTCAGACCGGGACAGTCACGAACCTTCAGCATTCTTCTTGCCTGAAAACCGCTGACACGATCAAAAGGCCGCAGAGTTTGCGGCCTTTTTTCATTAAATAGTCACGCTTCGGTGTTAACTTCCAGGATAATAAAAGTAAATTAAATGTAATTTCTAAGGGTTGCAAAAACAGAATGGAAAAATAAACTGGCCCAGCTACGCTTATTGTTTGTCCCGCTTCGACAGGGCATTTTTCTCTCGCGTTAATTAAAATCACTTCTGTTTATATTTTTTTTGGTCTTCGATAACCAATCGCATCTTTGCATGCACATATCATTAACATGGTTTTTACCATTCTCACCGCAGCTAAACATGATTAACATCAAGACTGGTTTTTGATTTAAATCAAAGTTTAATGCTTGGAAAAAGATGCCGAAAAGCGCTAAATTGTCCCCGATCAAAATGGCCGAAAAGTGGTAATTTTGCTATAAATTGATCGCCGTCGAAAAACGTAAATGTGATTCAATAAAAACCTGTTTATTGTAAGGGTTTTGCAGCGTATTATATTTGCGGGATCAATTTGAGTTTTTTATTAACCTATTTGTAACCTGTCGTCATCGTTTTTATCCTTCTCCAGGGTAATAACGACGACCAGGATGCGAATAATTTGTATTGGGGCATGCGTGTGAATCTCTTTCTGACGGGGTTCACTCTCGGAGTCTTCATGCGATGAGCAAGGAGTCATAATGTTAGACGTAGTCGAACTGTCGCGCTTACAGTTTGCCTTGACCGCGATGTACCACTTCCTGTTTGTGCCGCTGACGCTCGGTATGGCGTTCCTGCTGGCAATTATGGAAACGGTTTACGTCCTCTCCGGCAAACAGATTTATAAAGATATGACCAAGTTCTGGGGCAAGTTGTTCGGTATCAACTTCGCGCTGGGCGTGGCAACCGGTTTGACCATGGAGTTCCAGTTCGGGACTAACTGGTCTTACTATTCCCACTATGTAGGGGATATCTTCGGTGCGCCGCTGGCCATTGAAGGCCTGATGGCCTTCTTCCTCGAATCCACCTTTGTAGGTCTGTTCTTCTTCGGTTGGGACCGTCTGGGTAAAGTCCAGCACATGGCCGTAACCTGGCTGGTGGCATTAGGTTCGAACCTGTCCGCGCTGTGGATCCTGGTGGCGAACGGCTGGATGCAGAACCCGATCGCGTCTGACTTCAACTTCGAAACCATGCGTATGGAGATGGTCAGCTTTGCCGAGCTGGTCCTGAACCCGGTTGCTCAGGTTAAATTTGTTCACACCGTGGCATCTGGCTACGTGTGCGGCGCGATGTTCGTGTTGGGTATCAGCTCCTACTATATGCTGCGCGGTCGTGACTTCGCGTTTGCCAAGCGCTCCTTTGCTATCGCTGCAAGCTTCGGTATGGCTGCAATCCTCTCCGTTATCGTTCTGGGTGATGAATCCGGTTACGAAATGGGTGACGTGCAGAAAACCAAACTGGCCGCTATCGAAGCCGAATGGGAAACCCAGCCGGCACCTGCTGCCTTTACGCTGTTCGGTATTCCCGATCAGGACGCGCAGGAAAACCGCTTCGCCATCCAAATTCCTTACGCGCTGGGTATCATCGCAACCCGTTCTGTCGATAAGCAGGTAACGGGTCTGAAGGAGCTGATGGTTCAGCACGAAGAGCGTATCCGTAACGGTATGAAGGCTTACTCGCTGCTGGAACAGCTGCGTGCCGGCTCTACCGATCAGGCCGTTCGCGATCAATTTAACGACGTGAAGAAAGACCTGGGCTACGGTTTGTTGCTGAAACGTTATACCCCGAACGTTTCTGATGCGACGGAAGCACAGATTCAGATGGCGACCAAAGACTCGATTCCACGCGTTGCGCCACTGTACTTCGCATTCCGCATCATGGTGGGCTGCGGCATCATCATGTTGCTGATCATTGCGGCGTCCTTCTGGTCCGTGATTCGTAACCGCATCGGCGAGAAAAAATGGCTGCTGCGCACCGCGCTGTACGGTATTCCACTGCCGTGGATCGCGATTGAATCCGGCTGGTTTGTAGCGGAGTATGGCCGTCAGCCATGGGCGATTGGTGAGGTACTGCCAACGGCGGTCGCGAACTCTTCCCTGACGGCAGGCGACCTGATCTTCTCCATGCTGCTGATCTGTGGTCTGTACACCCTGTTCCTGGTGGCTGAACTGTTCCTGATGTTCAAGTTCGCGCGCCTTGGCCCAAGCAGCCTGAAAACCGGTCGCTATCACTACGAGCAGTCCACTGCGACTACTCAGCCGGCACGCTAAGACAGGAGTCATCAAATGATCGATTATGAAGTATTGCGTTTTATCTGGTGGCTGCTGGTTGGCGTTCTGCTGATCGGTTTCGCCGTCACGGATGGTTTCGACATGGGGGTGGGGATGCTCACCCGTTTCCTCGGTCGTAATGACACCGAGCGTCGAATCATGATTAACTCCATCGCCCCTCACTGGGACGGTAACCAGGTGTGGCTGATCACCGCAGGCGGCGCGCTGTTCGCTGCCTGGCCGATGGTCTACGCGGCTGCGTTCTCCGGCTTCTATGTGGCGATGATTCTGGTGCTGGCCTCTTTATTCTTCCGTCCGGTCGGTTTCGACTACCGTTCCAAGATTGAAGATACCCGCTGGCGCAACATGTGGGACTGGGGCATCTTCATTGGTAGCTTCGTTCCACCGCTGGTGATTGGCGTGGCATTCGGTAACCTGCTGCAGGGCGTACCGTTCCACCTCGATGAATACATGCGTCTTTACTACACCGGCAACTTCTTCCAGCTGCTGAATCCGTTTGGCCTGCTGGCCGGTGTGGTGAGCGTGGCGATGATCATCACTCAGGGCGCAACTTACCTGCAGATGCGTACTGTGGGTGAACTGCACCTGCGTTCCCGTGCTACTGCTCAGGTGGCGGCACTGGTGACGCTGGTTTGCTTCGCTCTGGCAGGCGTGTGGGTGGTGTACGGTATTGATGGCTACGTGGTGACGTCTGCGATTAACCACTCGGCACCGTCTAACCCGCTGACCAAAGAAGTGGCGCGTCAGGCTGGTGCATGGCTGGTGAACTTCAACAATACCCCTGCGCTGTGGGCGATCCCGGCTCTGGGCGTGCTGCTGCCGCTGCTGACCGTGCTGACGTCTCGTCTGGAGAAAGGTGCTCTGGCGTTCGT
Source organism: Enterobacter cloacae complex sp. P2B (assembly GCF_014895985.1). Classification (NCBI taxonomy): domain Bacteria; kingdom Pseudomonadati; phylum Pseudomonadota; class Gammaproteobacteria; order Enterobacterales; family Enterobacteriaceae; genus Enterobacter; species Enterobacter cloacae complex sp. P2B. The sequence continues at coordinate 56,683 of NZ_JADBQQ010000021.1, forward strand.
GTTCTCTTCACTGACGCTGGCGTGCATCATCCTGACGGCGGGTATTGCCATGTTCCCATTCGTCATGCCATCCAGCACCATGCTGAATGCTAGCCTGACCATGTGGGATGCAACCTCCAGCCATATGACGCTGAACTTAATGACTTACGTTGCTTGCGTGTTCGTTCCGATTGTTCTGGCCTACACCATCTGGTGCTACTGGAAAATGTTCGGTCGTATCACCAAAGAACATATCGAAAGCAACACCCACTCTATGTACTAAGTAAGGAGCTGAATATGTGGTATTTCGCATGGATTTTAGGGACGCTTCTTGCCTGTGCTTTTGGTGTCATCACTGCCCTGGCGCTTGAGCACGTCGAAGCGACCAAAGCGGGTGAAGAAAAACACTGATGAATATTATCGCGAAGCTTTACGCGGTAATGGATAAGCGCCCGTTACGGGCGCTTTCTTTAGTGATGGCATTACTGCTGGCAGGCTGTATCTTCTGGGACCCGTCGCGCTTTGCGGCAAAGACCAGCGAGCTTGAGATCTGGCACGGCTTCCTCATCATGTGGGCAGTGTGTGCCGGGGTGATCCACGGCGTGGGCTTTCGTCCGAAAGCCGTTCACTGGCAGGGAATTTTTTGCCCGCTGATTGCCGATCTGGTGCTTCTCGCCGGTTTGATTTTCTTCTTCTTCTGAATAAGAAATGTCCGTTAACGTTATGGGCTTACCCGAGCCCATAAAAATTTACTCTCCGTTTACTTTCCCCCATTCCAAACCATCTTTCCCGCGCGTATAGTAGCGAAGTTTAAAAGCTCTAACTTTTGTTGCATTACTGGGATGTAAAGTGAATACAACGCTGTTTCGATGGCCGGTTCGTGTCTATTACGAAGATACCGATGCCGGTGGTGTGGTTTACCACGCCAGCTACGTTGCTTTTTATGAACGGGCACGCACAGAGATGCTGCGCCATCATCACTTTAGTCAACAGGTGCTGTTGGCTGAGCGAGTTGCCTTCGTGGTACGCAAGATGACGCTTGAGTATTTTGCGCCTGCCAGACTCGACGATATGCTCGAAGTCCAAACTGAAATTACATCAATGCGCGGGACCTCACTGGTTTTCACGCAGCGGATAGTCAACGCAGAGAACACCGTACTGAACTCAGCTGAAGTACTGATTGTTTGTGTTGATCCAACCATAATGAAGCCTCGTGCGCTTCCTAAGTCTATTGTCGCGGAGTTTAAGCAGTGACTGACATGAATATCCTTGATTTGTTCCTGAAGGCAAGCCTTCTGGTTAAACTTATCATGTTGATTTTGATTGGTTTTTCAATCGCATCCTGGGCCATCATTATCCAGAGAACGCGTATCCTCAATGCTGCTGGCCGTGAAGCGGAAGCATTTGAAGATAAGTTCTGGTCGGGTATTGAACTTTCTCGCCTGTATCAGGAGAGCCAGGGACGCCGTGAAAACCTGACCGGCTCCGAACAAATTTTCTATAGCGGATTCAAAGAGTTCGCTCGTCTGCATCGGGCAAACAATCATGCGCCGGAAGCCGTCGTGGAAGGGGCATCGCGTGCGATGCGTATCTCCATGAACCGCGAGCTGGAAAATCTTGAAACGCACATTCCTTTCCTCGGTACCGTGGGTTCTATCAGCCCGTATATCGGTCTGTTTGGTACCGTGTGGGGGATCATGCACGCCTTTATCGCGCTGGGCGCGGTGAAGCAGGCGACGTTGCAGATGGTTGCACCGGGTATCGCTGAAGCACTGATTGCGACCGCTATCGGTCTGTTTGCGGCAATTCCGGCGGTAATGGCTTACAACCGTCTGAACCAGCGCGTGAACAAACTGGAACTGAACTACGACAACTTTATGGAAGAGTTCACCGCGATTCTGCACCGTCAGGCGTTTACCAGCACCGAGAGCAACAAGGGGTAAACCATGGCCAGATCGCGTGGACGAGGTCGTCGCGAGCTCAAGTCCGAAATCAATATCGTGCCACTGCTGGACGTTCTGCTGGTACTGCTGCTGATCTTCATGGCAACAGCGCCCATCATTACCCAGAGTGTGGAAGTCGATCTGCCGGATGCGACAGAAACACAGGCGGTGAGCACCAATGACGATCCTCCGGTTATCATTGAGGTTTCCGGCGTAGGGCAGTACAGCGTGGTGGTAGAAAAAGATCGTATGGATCAGCTGCCACCTGAGCAGGTTATTGCCGAAGCGCAGCGTCGCCTGGAGTCAAATCCGAAAACGGTCTTCTTAATCGGTGGCGCGAAAGACGTACCCTACGATGAAATTATTAAAGCGCTGAACTTGCTACATAGTGCGGGTGTTAAGTCTGTTGGCTTAATGACTCAACCTATTTGATCATCCGCGTAGTTTTTGGGAACCGATAGTGTCAAAGGCAACCGAACAGAACGACAAGCTTAAGCGAGCGATAATCGTCTCCGCAGTGCTGCACGTTATTCTTTTTGCAGCGCTGATCTGGAGTTCGTTCGACGAGCATATTGATGCATCAGCAGGCGGCGGTGGAGGGTCTTCCATTGACGCCGTAATGGTGGATCCCGGTGCTGTAGTGCAAAACTATAATCGCGAACAACAGCAGAAGGCGAGTGCCAAACGGGCTGAAGAGCAGCGTGAAAAACAGGCGCAACAGCAGGCGGAAGAGCTGCGTGAAAAGCAGGCCGCCGAGCAGGAGCGTTTGAAGCAGCTTGAGAAAGAACGTTTGCAGGCGCAAGAAGCCGCGAAAGCGCAGGCGGAACAGCAGAAGCAAGCCGAAGAGGCCGCGAAGAAAGCGCAGGAACAGCAAAAGCAGGCGGAAGAGGCGGCAGCAAAAGCCGCAGCGGATGCCAAAGCGCAGGCTGATGCCCAGGCAAAATTAGCGGCAGAAGCGGCGAAGAAAGCGGCTGCCGATGCCCAGAAGAAAGCTGAGGCCGAAGCCGCGAAGAAAGCCGCTGCGGATGCCCAGAAGAAAGCCGAAGCGGAAGCCGCGAAGAAAGCCGCTGCTGACGCACAGAAGAAAGCTGAAGCCGAAGCCGCGAAGAAAGCCGCTCAGGACGCAGAGAAGAAAGCGGCTGCCGAGGCTGCGAAGAAAGCCGCTGCGGCTGAGAAGGCTGCTGCAGAAAAAGCTGCCGCCGCTGAAAAAGCCGCTGCTGATAAAAAAGCTGCAGCTGAGAAGGCCGCTGCCGATAAGAAAGCCGCTGCTGAAAAAGCGGCTGCTAAAAAGGCTGCTGCCGCTGAAAAAGCTGCGGCAGCCGCAGGGGTTGACGATCTGCTGGGGGATTTAAGCTCCGGTAAGAATGCACCGAAAACGGGCGGTGGCGCGAAAGGAAACAACGCAGCGCCGACCGGAAGTGGTAACACTAAGAGTAACGGTGCGACAGGGGCTGAAATCAACGGCTATGCCGCGCAGATTAAATCGGCGATTGAAAGCCGGTTCTACGATGCGTCTTCCTATGCCGGTAAAACGTGTACGCTGCGTATAAAACTGGCTCCGGACGGCATGCTGCTTGATATTAAGTCTGAAGGTGGCGACCCGGCTTTATGTACTGCGGCTCTGGCTGCAGCGCGTCAGGCGAAGATGCCTAAACCGCCTTCTCAGGCAGTCTACGAAGTCTTCAAAAATGCGCCGCTGGACTTCAAACCTTAAGTTACATTTTCCCCGTGCAAACGGGGAAAAATAGACCAGGTTTAGTCACAGGGTTCTGGTAGTTTTGTCTATTTGAGTTTGTTAACATTCTGCTAAATTATCGTGGGTAAGGTTACCCGGATAAGGGAGATATGATGAAGCAGGCATTACGTGTAGCATTTAGTTTTTTAATGCTGTGGGCAGCAGTCCTGCACGCAGAAGTACGTATCGAGATCACCCAGGGGGTGGACTCGGCACGCCCAATCGGTGTTGTTCCGTTCCAGTGGGCCGGTCCTGGCGCTGCACCTGAAGATGCCGGTGGCATCGTGGCGGCTGACCTGCGTAACAGCGGTAAATTCAACCCGTTAGATCGTTCTCGTCTGCCGCAGCAGCCGGGCAGTGCGCAGGAAGTCCAGCCTGCTGCATGGTCTGCGCTGGGTATCGATGCCGTGGTGGTGGGGCAGGTTACGCCTAACCCGGACGGTTCTTACAACGTGGCCTGGCAGCTGGTGGATACCGGTGGTGCACCGGGTACCGTTCTGGCACAGAACTCTTACAAGGTCACTAAACAGTACCTGCGCTACGCGGCACACGCGGCCAGCGACGCGGTATTCGAAAAGCTGACCGGTATTAAAGGTGCGTTCCGTACCCGTATCGCATATGTGGTACAGACCAACGGCGGTCAGTTCCCGTACGAGCTGCGCGTATCTGACTACGACGGTTACAACCAGTTCCTGGTGAAACGCTCTTCACAGCCGCTAATGTCTCCAGCCTGGTCTCCGGACGGGTCTAAACTGGCGTATGTGACCTTCGAAAGTGGTCGTTCGGCGCTGGTTATCCAGACACTGGCTAACGGTGCGGTGCGTCAGGTAGCGTCGTTCCCACGTCACAATGGTGCGCCTTCCTTCTCTCCAGATGGGTCTAAACTGGCGTTTGCGCTGTCTAAAACCGGTAGCCTGAACCTGTACGTGATGGACATTGGCTCCGGCCAGATCCGTCAGGTGACCGACGGTCGCAGCAACAATACTGAACCATCATGGTTCCCGGACAGCCAAAACCTGGCGTTTACCTCTGACCAGGCTGGCCGTCCACAAATCTATAAAGTGAACATTAACGGCGGTGCTCCGCAGCGTATCACCTGGGAAGGCTCTCAGAACCAGAACGCAGACGTGAGCAGCGACGGTAAATTCATGGTAATGGTCAGCTCCAACGGTGGGCAGCAGCACATTGCCAAACAAGATCTGGTAGCGGGTGGCGTTCAAGTTCTGTCGTCAACGTTCCTGGATGAAACGCCAAGTCTGGCACCTAACGGCACTATGGTAATCTACAGCTCTTCTCAGGGGATGGGATCTGTGCTGAATCTGGTTTCTACAGATGGGCGTTTCAAAGCGCGTATTCCGGCCACTGATGGACAGGTAAAATCACCTGCCTGGTCGCCGTATCTGTAAATAATAATTAATTGATTACTAAAGGAATCATAGAAATGCAACTGAACAAAGTGCTGAAGGGGCTGATGATCGCTCTGCCTGTAATGGCAATCGCAGCGTGTTCTTCTAACAAGAACGCCAGCAATGACCAGAGCGGCGAAGGCATGATGGGTGCCGGTACCGGTATGGACGCGAACGGCAATGGCAACATGTCTTCTGAAGAGCAAGCGCGTCTTCAGATGCAGCAGCTGCAGCAGAACAACATCGTTTACTTCGATCTGGATAAATACGACATCCGTTCTGACTTCGCTGCGATGCTGGATGCTCACGCTAACTTCCTGCGTAGCAACCCATCTTACAAAGTCACCGTAGAAGGTCACGCGGACGAACGTGGTACTCCAGAGTACAACATCTCCCTGGGTGAACGTCGTGCTAACGCCGTTAAGATGTACCTGCAGGGTAAAGGCGTTTCTGCTGACCAGATCTCCATCGTTTCTTACGGTAAAGAAAAACCTGCAGTACTGGGTCACGACGAAGCGGCTTACTCCAAAAACCGTCGTGCCGTACTGGTTTACTAAGAGAATTGCATGAGCAGTAACTTCAGACATCATCTGTTGAGTCTGTCGTTACTGGTTGGAATAGCGGCCCCCTGGGCCGCTTTTGCTCAGGCACCAATCAGTAGTGTCGGCTCAGGCTCGGTAGAAGACCGGGTCACTCAGCTCGAGCGTATTTCTAACGCTCACAGTCAGCTTTTAACCCAACTCCAGCAGCAACTTTCCGATAACCAAAACGATATTGACTCTCTCCGCGGTCAGATTCAGGAAAGTCAGTATCAGCTTAACCAGGTTGTGGAACGTCAGAAGCAAATTTTATTGCAGATAGATAGCCTCAGCAGCGGCGGTGCAGCAGCACAACCCGCAGCGGGCGATCAAAGCGGCGCGGCAACCTCAGCGCCTGCGCCGTCTGCTGATGCTTCAGCCTCAACAGGAGCGCCTGTACAGAGCGGTGACGCGAATACGGATTACAATGCGGCCATTGCCCTGGTGCAGGATAAATCTCGTCAGGATGACGCGCTCGCTGCGTTTCAGAACTTTATCAAGAAATACCCTGACTCAACCTATCAGCCAAATGCGAATTACTGGCTCGGTCAGTTGAATTACAACAAGGGTAAAAAGGACGATGCGGCGTTTTATTTTGCCTCCGTGGTAAAAAATTACCCGAAATCGCCGAAAGCGCCAGATGCGATGTTTAAGGTTGGCGTGATCATGCAGGACAAAGGCGACACGGCGAAAGCCAAAGCGGTGTATCAGCAGGTGGTCGCAAAATTCCCCGGCACCGAAGGTGCTAAGCAGGCGCAAAAACGCCTGAATTCGATGGGATGATTATCGCATGACCAGAAATCGCGTTATTTCTGGTCGTGCAGCATGATTACTAAGCAGTTAAGTGATCTTCATCGAAATTTTTGTTGCGCTGAATTCTTAAATCAGTAATATATGCCGCCGTTGCCACGGGATATCAAACAACGTGAAAGCAGCATAAAAGTGGGTCGTTAGCTCAGTTGG
>NZ_JADBQQ010000021.1:63353-63518 GCF_014895985.1 Enterobacter cloacae complex sp. P2B
ATCCTGCACGACCCACCACTAAGTCAGGTGGAATTAGTAGTAAAACGTGAAGGATAACGTTGCGTCAGCAACGGCCCGTAGGGCGAGGCGAAGCCGAGTCATCCTGCACGACCCACCACTTAACGCAGTTCCGGCAGTACAGAGTGGGTGATTAGCTCAGTTGGT
>NZ_JADBQQ010000021.1:63826-98834 GCF_014895985.1 Enterobacter cloacae complex sp. P2B
CAGCAGGTTCGAGCCGAACGTAGTGAGGCACCGGAGCCGTTTACGGCGACGGCCCGAAGGGCGAGCGAAGCGAGTCATCCTGCACGACCCACCAGTGTAGAAAGGCGCCCTAAAGGCGCCTTTTTGCTATCTGCCGTACAACAAATGCTCCGCCCATCTATTCCCGGTGACTTTTCACTCCAGATTCGCTATCTTGTTTAGTATATAAAACACAATTGCCCTGCGTTTTGCTTTGTCAGGCAAAAGAAAGGCAATATTGTTAAGCCAGTAAAACGAGAAGCCATAATGAGCGTGATGTTCGATCCTGAAGCCGCAATCTATCCGTTTCCGCCAAAGCCTGTGCCATTAAGCCAGGATGAAAAACAATTCTACCGCGAGAAGATCAAACGGCTTCTCAAAGAGCGCGATGCGGTGATGGTTGCCCATTACTACACCGATCCGGAAATCCAGCAGCTGGCGGAAGAGACCGGGGGCTGTATTTCTGATTCACTGGAGATGGCCCGCTTCGGTGCAAAACATCCCGCTTCCACGCTGCTGGTTGCAGGCGTGCGCTTTATGGGCGAAACGGCAAAGATCCTCAGCCCGGAAAAAACCATTCTGATGCCGACGCTCAATGCGGAGTGTTCGCTCGATCTCGGCTGCCCGATTGACGAATTCAACGCCTTCTGCGACGCCCATCCTGACCGGACCGTGGTCGTTTACGCCAACACCTCTGCGGCGGTAAAAGCGCGCGCAGACTGGGTGGTTACGTCGAGCATCGCCGTTGAGCTGATTGAGCATCTGGACAGCCTGGGTGAGAAAATTATCTGGGCCCCGGACCGCCATCTTGGCAATTACGTTCAGAAGCAGACCGGCGCTGACGTTCTCTGCTGGCAGGGCGCCTGCATTGTGCACGACGAATTCAAGACCCAGGCGCTGTCCCGTATGAAGGCGCTTTATCCTGACGCGGCCATTCTTGTGCACCCTGAATCACCGCAGTCGATTGTTGATATGGCCGATGCGGTTGGCTCAACCAGCCAGCTTATCAACGCGGCCAGGACGCTGCCGAACAAGCAGCTCATCGTCGCGACCGATCGCGGTATCTTCTATAAGATGCAGCAGGCCGTACCGGAGAAAGAGCTGCTGGAAGCACCAACGGCAGGTGAGGGCGCGACGTGCCGCAGCTGCGCGCATTGCCCGTGGATGGCGATGAACGGCCTGAAGGCCATTGCCGAAGGGCTCGAGACAGGCGGTGCAGCGCATGAAATTCATGTGGATGCCGCTCTGCGTGAAGGTGCGTTAATTCCGCTTAACCGCATGCTGGATTTTGCGGCTACACTACGTACTTAATTCAAAAACGCCCTGGGGAAAAGATGGATTTTTTTAGCACGCAAAACATTCTGGTTCATATACCGATTGGTGCAGGTGGCTATGACCTGTCATGGATTGAAGCCGTAGGCACGCTGGCTGGGTTGCTGTGTATCTGGCTGGCAAGCCTGGAGAAGATCAGCAACTACGCGTTCGGGCTGATTAACGTCACGCTGTTTGCGATTATCTTCTTCCAGATCCAGCTGTACGCCAGCCTGCTTTTACAGCTGTTTTTCTTCGCTGCCAATATTTACGGCTGGTACGCCTGGTCCCGGCAGAACAGCCAGCAGGAGGCTGAGCTGCAGATCCGCTGGCTGCCCTTACCGAAAGCCATCGCCTGGTTTGTCGCCTGCGTCGTCGCAATTGGTTTGATGACCGTCTACATCAACCCGGTGTTTGCGTTCCTGACCCGCGTTGCCGTTTCGGTCATGTCCGCTATTGGCCTCAACGTGACGATGCCGGAGCTTCAGCCGGATGCCTTCCCGTACTGGGATTCCTGCATGATGGTGCTGTCGATCGCGGCGATGGTGCTGATGACCCGTAAATACGTTGAGAACTGGCTGCTGTGGGTCATCATCAACGTCATCAGCGTGGTGATTTTTGCCCTTCAGGGCGTCTATGCCATGTCGCTGGAGTATCTGCTGCTGACCTTCATTGCCCTGAACGGCAGCCGGATGTGGATCAAGAGCGCGCGTGAGCGTGGCTCACACGCGCTTTCAAGCTAGTGGTGATGATGTGAATGGTCGGGCTGCGCCTCGTTAAGGTGGCAGTCCGGCCCGCTACAGGGCTGATACTCCATCTGGATGGTGGCGTGACCTATCTCATAGTGATGTTCAAGAAAGTGCTGGATGCGTTCAAGCAGCGCGTCGTGGTCGTGGGGCGGGATGACCTGGACGTGCAGCGTCATGACCGGCTTCTCGCCTACCAGCCAGACGTGCACGTGATGAACGTTACGCACTTCCGGGACAGTACGGCGCAGGTTTCGTTTCAGCTCGTCAATGTCCATTGATGCCGGCGCCCCTTCTAGCAGTTCATTGACGCTCTCCTTCAGCAGCCGCCAGGCGCTGCGCAAGACCAGACACGATACCAGCACGGAGAGAATGGGGTCGACAGGCGTCCAGCCGGTATAGAGGATCACCAGCGCGGCGACAATCGCCCCGACTGAGCCGAGCAAATCCCCCAGCACATGCAGAGCCGCAGCGCGAACGTTGAGGTTCTTTTCCCCGCTGCCGCGATGCAAAATCCAGAACGCCAGAATATTTGCCAGCAGCCCCGCCACGGCAATCACCATCATTGTCGTCCCGGCGATGGGCTGCGGGTGCCTGAAACGCTGTACGGCCTCCCAGACGATAAGAACAGTAATAACCACCAGCGCGATGGCGTTAACAAACGCGGCAAGGGTGGTCAGCCTCAGCCAGCCGAAGGTGTGGCGCGCATTGGGTGGACGACGCGCGAACTGCACGGCCAGCAGGGCGAAGAGCAGCGCGGCGGCATCGGTCAGCATGTGTCCTGCATCAGCCAGAAGCGCCAGAGAGCCGGAAACCAGGCCGCCAATGACCTCGATAATCATAAAGGTTGCCGTGACGCCAAAAGCGAGCATAAGTCGTTTAGCGTTGTCGTTGCCGGGTGAATGCGAGTGGGAATGGGAGTGCGCCATGTCTGCTTTCCTGATGTGTTATTGTTTTTAGTGTAGCGTTTTTAATAGGTTACTCCAAAAAGAAAGGAGAGCCTGGGCTCTCCTTTTTCTGACGGTTCATTACAAATTACTGGGTGGTGCCATCGGTTTTGGTATTGGCGTCATTACCCACCTTGTCGTTAGGATCCGGGCATTTGCCGTCTTTGCACACAGAGTTCTTGTGAACCTCATCCGAGCTCATGTTGCCATGATTCATGGTGCCGTCGGTGTGGGTGTTTCCATTATTTATCTGACTATTATCGACATTATTCGGGGCGATATTCTGTTTCGCATCAGGCGCAACCTGGCCTGCCGCAGCCGCCGCATTGGCATCACCGTTGCTGTCTGAAGCACCCGTTTCTGCGGCCAGGACGCTGCCGCTGGCAAGGGTGAGTGTGGCAGTCAGGAAGAGGGTAGTCAGTTTTGTCATTTTCATGATGGTGCTCCTGTTCTTGTCGTTACGCTGGATAACATTCTCCAACAGTGCATCTTTTTAGAGGCGAAAGATTCCGCCTTACGGACTTACGTCAGTAGGGAATCGCGTTTAAGCGTTTAAAAATGGTTGTTACAGTTAAAAAGCTTAGGTTAGATCTCATTTTTCGCTATTTTGTGGCGATTTTTAGGCGAATTCCAGGAATTATCTGCGTGAAGTGTAAAACCGTGTTTACACTTCCTGGTCGACAAGATAGATTGAAAGGATTGCTTTCATTACTAAAGATATGGCAGAGCTGGAAAGAAGATGAATTATCAGAACGACGATTTACGCATCAAAGAGATCAATGAGTTATTACCTCCTGTAGCACTCCTTGAGAAATTCCCCGCCACTGAAAATGCCGCAAATACGGTTTCTCATGCTCGTAAAGCGATCCACAAGATCCTTAAAGGTAATGACGATCGTCTTCTGGTGGTGATTGGCCCGTGCTCCATTCACGATCCTGCCGCTGCGAAAGAGTATGCGGCTCGTCTGCTCACCCTGCGTGAAGAGTTAAAGGATGAGCTGGAAATCGTCATGCGCGTCTATTTTGAAAAACCGCGCACGACCGTGGGCTGGAAAGGGCTGATTAACGATCCGCACATGGATAACAGTTTCCAGATCAACGACGGCCTGCGCATTGCTCGCAAGCTGCTGCTGGAGATCAACGACAGCGGCCTGCCTGCTGCCGGCGAGTTCCTGGATATGATTACGCCACAATACCTGGCAGACCTGATGAGCTGGGGCGCCATTGGTGCCCGTACCACTGAATCTCAGGTTCATCGCGAGCTGGCTTCCGGTCTCTCATGTCCGGTGGGCTTCAAAAACGGTACTGATGGCACCATCAAAGTGGCTATCGATGCCATCAACGCCGCGGGTGCGCCGCACTGCTTCCTGTCCGTGACCAAATGGGGTCACTCCGCCATCGTCAACACCAGCGGTAACGGTGATTGCCATATCATTCTGCGCGGCGGTAAAGAGCCAAACTACAGTGCAAAACACGTGGCAGAGGTGAAGGCCGGGCTGGAAAAAGCCGGGCTGCCACCGCAGGTGATGATCGACTTCAGCCACGCCAACTCCAGCAAGCAGTTCAAAAAGCAGATGGAAGTGGGGGCAGACGTCTGTCAGCAGATCGCTAACGGTGAGAAGGCGGTAATTGGGGTGATGATCGAAAGCCATCTGGTTGAAGGTAACCAGAACCTGGAAGGCAGCGAGCCGCTGGTGTATGGCAAAAGCGTCACCGATGCCTGCATTGGCTGGGACGATACCGATGCCATCCTGCGTCAGCTGGCGAATGCGGTAAAAGCGCGCCGCGGCTGAGTCCTCACGCACAAATAAAAAAGCGCGGAAGGCTCCGCGCTTTTTTTACGTCCGGCGAAAATTACTTCGCTTTACCCTGGTTCGCGACAGCCGCTGCTTTCGCTGCGATCTCGTCCGCGTTACCCAGGTAATAATGTTTGATTGGCTTAAAGTTTTCGTCGAACTCATATACCAGCGGTACGCCAGTTGGGATGTTCAGTTCGAGGATCTCGTCTTCGCCCATGTTGTCCAGGTATTTCACCAGCGCGCGCAGGGAGTTACCGTGAGCAGCGATGATCACGCGCTCACCGCTTTTCAGGCGTGGCAGAATGGTTTCGTTCCAGTAAGGCACAACGCGGTCGATGGTCAGCGCCAGGCTCTCGGTAGTTGGCAGCTCAGCATCGGTCAGTTTCGCGTAGCGCGGGTCGTGGCCCGGATAGCGCTCGTCATCTTTGGTCAGCTCTGGTGGGGTGACCGCGAAGCCGCGACGCCACTGTTTAACCTGCTCGTCGCCGTATTTCTCAGCGGTTTCCGCTTTGTTCAGACCCTGCAGCGCACCGTAGTGACGCTCGTTCAGTTTCCAGGATTTCTCAACCGGCAGCCAGGCCTGATCCAGTTCGTCCAGCACGTTCCACAGGGTGTGGATGGCACGTTTCAGCACAGAGGTGTAAGCAAAATCAAAGCTGAAGCCTTCTTCCTTCAGCAGTTTACCTGCTGCTTTTGCTTCGCTTACGCCTTTCTCGGACAGATCAACGTCGTACCAACCGGTAAAGCGGTTTTCGTTGTTCCACTGGCTTTCGCCGTGACGCACCAGGACCAGCTTAGTAATAGCCATCTCTTACTCCTCAAGCATTTTTAGAATGATAACAATTCTCATTATATTGCTGTGGCCGTGCCAGCAGCAACGCTTAACCCTAACCATAGCGAAAATAGTCTCTGAGTGTAAGATGCTTGTGAATCCAGGGTTAGGATTTTGTCAGCGATCGGCGCTATTTTCAGCAAGACGCGCAGAAAAAAGCCCTCCGATGGGAGGGCTGGAAATCATTTCGGAATAAAATGGTATTCCGTCACGCTAATGTACTCTTCACCGGGGCGCAGCACGCAGTCCGGCTGCGGCCATTCAGGATGATTGGGGCTGTCCGGCAGGAACTCGCTCTCAAGCGCAAGTCCTTGCCAGTCGCTGTACTCATTGTGTTCGCGCGCCGTCGTGCCGCCGAGGTAGTTGCCCGAGTAGAATTGCAGGGCTGGGGCGGTGGTATACACCGTCATCTGCAGTTTCTCATCGCTGGACCAGACCTGTGCGGCAGGCTGCTTCACATCACCTTTGGCGTGCAGCAGGAACGCGTGATCGTAGCCTTTCACCTTGCGCTGATCGTCATCGCTCAGGAAATCCTGGGCGATAACTTTCGCGCTGCGGAAGTCAAAGCTGGTCCCGCTCACGTCTTTCAGGCCCTGATACGGAATGCCCATCTCGTCAACCGGCAGATACGCGTCCGCCAGGATCTGCAGCTTGTGGTTACGCACGTCGCACTGGTTGCCGTCGAGATTGAAGTAGGCATGGTTAGTCAGGTTAACCGGACACGGCTTGTCGACCGTCGCACGGTATTCAATAGCGATACGGTTGTCGTCCGTCAGCGTAAAGCGCGCGGACGCGGTAAGGTTCCCCGGGAAGCCCTGATCGCCATCAAGCGAATCCAGCGAGAACAGCACTTCGCCGTCGTTTTGACGAACAATTTTCCAGCGGCGTTTATCAAACCCGTCCGGACCGCCGTGAAGCTGGTTCTCGCCCTGGCTTGGCAGCAGCGGGTACTGCACGCCGTCGAGCTCAAAACGGCTTTTCGCGATGCGGTTGGCATAGCGCCCGACGGACGCGCCCAGATAGGCAGACTGATTAACGTACTGCTCGGGTGAGGCGCAGCCCAGCAGGGTTTCGCGCACGCTGCCGTCCGGCATCGGTACGCGGGCAGAAAGCAGGGTCGCACCCCAGTCCATCAGCGTAACCACCATCCCCGCGCTGTTGCGCAGGGTTAACAGGCGATACGGCAGACCATCCGGTGCGAGGGTAGGTGTTTCGTTTAGCACTGTCCGGCTCCTTGTGATGCTTTACATACATAGAACGTTTCTTTGATGCCCGTTTGCGCTTCGTACTGCTTCGCCACGGCGTCCTGGACGGCAGGGACCAGCTCTTCCGGCACCAGCGCGACGATGCAGCCGCCAAAGCCGCCGCCCGTCATGCGCACGCCGCCTTTATCGTCAATAACCGCTTTGACGATGTCCACCATGGTGTCGATCTGCGGTACGGTGATTTCAAAATCATCGCGCATGGAGGCGTGAGATTCCGCCATCAGCTCACCCATGCGCTTCAGGTCGCCTTTCGCCAGCGCGGAGGCGGCTTCAACGGTACGGGCGTTTTCGGTCAGCACGTGACGCACGCGTCTGGCGACGACAGGATCCAGCTCGTGCGCCACTTTGTTAAATTCATCGAGCGTCACGTCGCGCAGGGCAGGCTGCTGGAAGAAGCGCGCGCCGGTTTCGCACTGTTCGCGGCGGGTGTTGTACTCGCTGCCCACCAGCGTGCGTTTAAAGTTACTGTTGATAATCACGACGGCCGCGCCTTTTGGCAGGGGAACGGCTTTGGTACCAAGCGAGCGGCAGTCGATCAGCAGCGCATGCTCTTTTTTGCCCAGCGCGGAGATCAGCTGGTCCATAATGCCGCAGTTGCAGCCCACGAACTGGTTTTCCGCTTCCTGACCGTTCAGGGCAATTTGCGCCCCGTCCAGCGGCAGATGATACAGTTGCTGGAAGACGGTTCCCACGGCCACTTCGAGCGAGGCCGACGAGCTTAAGCCCGCACCCTGCGGCACGTTGCCGCTGATGACTAAATCGGCACCGCCGAAATTCTTGTTGCGCTTCTGCAGATGCTTCACTACGCCGCGCACGTAGTTAGACCACTGCTGGCTGTCGTGCGTCACAATCGGGGCATCAAGGGAAAACTCGTCCGTCTCATTACCGTAATCCGCCGCAATGACGCGGACTTTACGGTCGTCGCGCTTCGCACAGCTGATAACCGTCTGGTAATCGATGGCGCACGGCAGCACGAAGCCGTCGTTGTAGTCGGTGTGCTCGCCGATCAGGTTGACGCGACCAGGCGCCTGAATTACGTGGGTGGCAGGGTAGCCAAATTTCTCAGCAAACAGGGATTGTGTTTTATCTTTCAGACTCATTTTTAGACTCCTGATTCGCGATAGTGGACGTCGCTGACGGCACGCAGACGCTCTGCCGCCTGTTCCGCCGTCAGGTCACGCTGGGTTTCCGCCAGCATTTCATAGCCCACCATAAATTTACGCACCGTTGCAGAGCGCAGCAGCGGCGGATAGAAATGGGCGTGCAGCTGCCAGTGCTGATTATCTTCGCCGTTAAACGGCGCGCCGTGCCAGCCCATGGAGTACGGGAAGGAGCACTGGAACAGGTTGTCGTAACGGCTGGTCAGCTTTTTCAGCGCCAGCGCCAGGTCGTCGCGCTGCGCGTCGCTGAGATCGGTAATGCGCTGAACGTGCGCTTTCGGCAGCAGCAGCGTCTCAAACGGCCAGGCGGCCCAGTAAGGCACGACCGCCAGCCAGTGTTCGGTTTCCACTACGGTACGGCTGCCGTCGGCCAGCTCGCGCTGGGTGTAGTCCACCAGCATGGGTGAGCCGTTTTCTGCGAAATAGTCCTTCTGCAGACGGTCTTCACGCTCGGCTTCGTTGGGCAGGAAGCTGTTCGCCCAGATCTGGCCGTGCGGATGCGGGTTAGAGCAGCCCATCGCCGCGCCTTTGTTTTCGAACACCTGCACCCACGGATAGCTCTGCCCCAGCTCAGCGGTTTGCGCCTGCCAGGTGCTGACCACCTCTTTCAGCGCGTCCACGCTCAGCTCCGGCAGCGTTTTGCTGTGATCGGGCGAGAAGCAGATCACGCGGCTGGTACCGCGCGCGCTTTCGCAGCGCATCAGCGGGTCGTGGCTCGCGGGGGCATCCGGGGTGTCGGTCATCAGGGCGGCAAAATCGTTGGTAAACACGAAGGTGCCTTTGTAGTCCGGGTTTTTATCCCCGGTCACGCGCGTGTTGCCCGGACAGAGGAAGCAATCCGGGTCGTGCTGCGGCAGGGTCTGTTTTGCAGGCGTCTCCTGCGCCCCCTGCCAGGGACGCTTGGCGCGATGCGGAGAGACCAAAATCCATTGCCCGCTTAGCGGGTTAAAACGACGATGCGGATGATCGACGGGATTAAACGAAGTCATGACGGATCCTTAGTCCGGATAACCCTGCGGGTGGCGTGACTGCCAGTGCCAGGTATCCTGTGCCATTTCATCAAGCGTGCGGGTGACACGCCAGTTAAGTTCTTTATCGGCCTTGGTGGCATCGGCCCAGTAAGCAGGCAGGTCGCCATCACGACGCGGAGCGAAGTGGTAGTTCACCGGCTTACCGCAGGCTTTGCTGAAGGCGTTAACCACGTCCAGCACGCTGCTGCCGACCCCGGCACCGAGGTTATAAATATGCACGCCCGGTTTGTCAGCCAGCTGCTGCATGGCTGCAACGTGGCCGTCTGCTAAATCCATCACGTGGATATAGTCACGCACGCCGGTGCCGTCTTCGGTCGGGTAGTCATTGCCAAAAATGGCCAGCGACTCGCGACGGCCTACCGCCACCTGGGCGATGTACGGCATCAGGTTGTTCGGGATACCCTGCGGATCTTCACCCATATCGCCAGACGGATGGGCGCCGACCGGGTTGAAGTAGCGCAGCAATGCGATGCTCCACTCCGGCTGGGCTTTTTGCAGGTCGGTCAGGATCTGCTCTACCATCAGCTTGCTTTTGCCGTATGGGCTTTGCGGCGTACCGGTCGGGAAGCTTTCAACGTAAGGAATTTTTGGCTGATCGCCATAGACGGTGGCGGAGGAGCTAAAGATAAAGTTTTTGACGTTTGCCGCGCGCATGGCGGAGATCAGACGCAGGGTACCGTTGACGTTGTTGTCGTAATACTCAAGCGGTTTCGCAACGGATTCACCGACCGCTTTCAGCCCCGCGAAGTGGATCACCGCTTCGATGGCGTGGTCGTGAAGGATCTCGGTCATCAGCGCTTCGTTGCGGATGTCGCCTTCAACGAAAGTCGGCTGTTTACCGCCAAGACGTTCAATCACCGGCAGCACGCTGCGCTTACTATTGCACAGGTTGTCGAGGATGATCACATCGTGACCATTTTGCAGCAGCTGCACACAGGTATGACTTCCGATGTAACCGCTACCACCTGTTACCAGAACTCGCATAATTCGCTCCATTGGGCCTATGGTATGTAATAACCATAGCATAACAGAGACGCAAAAAGTGTGACATGGGATAAAATAGTGGAATCGTTTACACTCGTTATCACACTCGCTTTTTCGATGACGTAGAGCATTCTAGATCAAAGAGATAGCGATGTATTGATGCAAGTTATCTGAAAAGAGGAGGGCGGTGCCCTCCGCGGTTTAATCTACGTTGCTGAGAAGGTAGCGATAACCCTCACCGTCCGCGACGAACTCGAGGCGGTGGGTGATGCAGGCGGGGGCATCTTCGGCATGGTGTGAAACGAACAGCAGCTGCGTTTCACCTTCGCTAATCAGCACGTCCACAAAGCGGCGGACCAGCTGTCGGTTAAGCGGATCCAGCCCCTGCAGCGGCTCGTCGAGGATCAGGAGCGTAGGGTGTTTTACCAGCGCGCGAACGATCAGTGCCAGGCGCTGCTGCCCCCACGACAGGCTATGAAACGGCGCGTCAGCCACCCGGTTATCCATCCCCAGAATATCCAGCCACTGCTGGGCCAGCTTGTGCTGTTTATCTGACACCGCCTGATAAATGCCGATGGAATCAAAATAGCCGGAAAGGATCACGTTGCGTACCGTGGTACTGACCCGGTAATCCAGATGCAGGCTGCTGCTAACGTAGCCAATGTGCTTTTTGATATCCCAGATGGTTTCGCCGCTGCCGCGACGGCGGCCAAACAGCGTCAGATCGTTACTGTAGCCCTGCGGGTGATCGCCGGTTATCAGGCTCAGTAGCGTGGATTTCCCCGCGCCGTTGGGACCGACAATCTGCCAGTGTTCGCCAGGATTAACCGTCCAACTGAGGTGATTCAGGATCGGTCGTTCGTCATAGGAGACTACGCCATCGCGCAGGACGATAAGCGGCTGCCGGGGATCGAGACCGTGGCGTGCTGCCGGCGCGTCGGGATCAGGCAGCGCAATGCCCGCCAGCTTTTCGCTGTGCGCAAGCTGGGCAATCAGCGCCTGTCGGAGCAGCGCGGATTTTTCTCCGGTTTCGATCAGGTTACAGTCTGCCAGCACGCCCGCGTTCTGCACGAAGTCAGGAATTTCATCAAAGCGGTTCAGCACCAGTACGATCGTATAGCCTTCCTGATTCAGAGAGCCCAGCAGGGCAGCCAGCTGGGCGCGGGAGTGGACATCCAGCCCGTCAAAGGGCTCATCCAGAATCAGCAGCTCCGGCTGGCTCATGAGCGCCTGGCACAGCAACGTTTTCCGCGTCTCGCCGGTAGAGAGGTACTTAAAGCGCCGGTTCAGCAGCGCGGAAATGCCAAACTGTTCCGCCAGATGCTGACAGCGGGCGGGATCTTTCACCTCATCCTGAATAATTTCCGCCGCCGTGCGGCCGGTATCTTCTTCGCCAGGACTGAGTAAATCGGTATTGTTGCGCTGCCACTCGTCGCTGACCAGCTTCTGCAGCTGTTCAAAGGACAGGCGCGTCAGGCGCGTGAAATCGCTCCGGCATTCGCCTTTGAGAAGGGTAAGCTCTCCGGCCAGCGCGCGGGCCAGCGCGGATTTACCGCTGCCGTTAGTGCCGACAAACGCCCAGCTTTCACCCGCGCGTATTGTCAGATCGGCAATCGTCAGCGTTCGGGTATCGCTAAGACGAAACGCACCTTGCGAAATATGCAATGATGACATGATGTATCCCATTTTTTGCAGCAATAGATATCAGGGATACGCACTGTCGTCACGATTGTCAATGCGCTCAGCACAATGTGGCGATAATCACCCGGTCCGCGTTGAAATATGCGGTGACGACAGCACCTTCTTCTAAATCGTTCGCCTCGCTGAGCGGGACCGTGGCGCAAAGCGCTTGTCCGTCTGCCAGGGGCATCAGCACTTCGCACTGCTCCTTGCCGCGTTCGATATGGCTGATGGTGCCCCGCAGCTGGTTATCAGCCGCCTTTGCCTTGTCCGGGTCGCGTGTGATATTGACCCAAGGTGCTTTCAGCAACACCAGCACCTCTTTACCTTCATCCAGGTCAAGCCGCTCTGCGCTCTGGGCCGTTATCGCCGCTTTCAGACGGGTGACACCATCGGCAAGCAAGATCTCAACATGCTGCTGTACCTGGAGATTATCGCGCGCCGTCACCGTACCAAACCACTGGTTGCGGGCGCTGGTCTGCAACGAGAAGCGGGAAATGGCTGCCAGCAAGCTGTCCAGCGGAACGTTGTCGTCGTCACTCAATACATCGAACGCTTTTTGCTGAATCTGGCCCAGGAGATCGTAGAGCTGAATCAGGCGCAGGCCGTAGCGTGTGACAACAGCACCTCCACCGCCTTTGCCCCCTGTGGCTCTGTCCACCAGGGGATGCTCGCTCAGGGTGTTCATGTCATTGATGGCATCCCAGGCGCTTTTATAGCTGATCCCGGCGTTCTTAGCGCCCTGGCTAATTGAGCCGGTTTGTTCTATCTGTTTAAGCAGGGCAATACGTCGGGGATCGGCGAAAAGCTTTTGCTGAAGTCGGAGAGTAAGAAGAATTTCGGCCTGCATAACAGTGTCCTGGCAAAAAGAATATTGTGACCCAAATGGTGCAGGGCGCAAAGGGCACCGCACAAAAGGGGATGTTTTTCTTACTTTTCAGGGTAGAATAGCCCATTCACAAAATCTGGAGAAAACCATGTTAGAGTTGTTGAAAAGTCTGGTATTCGCCGTGATCATGGTACCAGTAGTGATGGCCATCATCCTCGGTGCCATCTACGGCCTGGGTGAAGTGTTCAACATCTTTTCGAATATCGGTCACAGAGACCGTGCGAAAAAGCAGCATTAATTTCCCACAAAACGCCCGGCTTGCCCGGGCGTTTTGCTCTCAAGCTTTTCTTACTTTCGCCGATATTATTTAACGTAACACACCGTGTTACCCCTTGAGCGGTACGAATTACCGCTGGGATCTCCCTGACGATACCGTTATATTAATATGTATATAACGATACTCACAGGAGTTACAGATGGCACGTTCATGGGTACGCCTTTTCGCAGGGGCAACGTTGACGCTTTCACTTACCGGACACGCGCTGGCGGACGAAGGTAAAATCACGGTCTTTGCGGCAGCGTCGTTGACCAACGCGCTGCAGGATATTGCGGCGGCGTATAAAAAAGAGAAAAACGTCGAGGTAGTCTCCTCTTTTGCCTCTTCCTCTACGCTGGCACGGCAGATAGAAGCGGGCGCTCCGGCAGATCTGTTTATCTCTGCTGACCAGAAGTGGATGGACTACGCGGTGGAGAAGAAATCGATTGATGCGGCGACCCGCGAAACGCTGCTGGGCAATAGCCTGGTTGTGGTTGCACCGAAGGCCAGCGCGCAGGGTGAAATCACCATCAATAAAGAGACAAACTGGACCCGCCTGCTGAACGGTGGCCGTCTGGCGGTGGGTGACCCGGAACACGTTCCGGCCGGGATTTACGCCAAAGAAGCGCTGCAAAAGCTGGGCGCGTGGGAGACCCTGTCACCAAAACTGGCCCCGGCGGAAGATGTGCGCGGCGCGCTGGCGCTGGTGGAGCGTAACGAAGCTCCGCTGGGCATTGTGTATGGTTCCGATGCCGTTGCCAGCAAGGGTGTAAAAGTGGTTGGCACCTTCCCGGAAGACTCCCACAAGAAAGTGGAATATCCTGTGGCGATTGTTGATGGACATAAAAATGCGACCGTAACGGCCTTCCGCGATTATCTGAAGGGGCCGGAGGCGTCCGCAATCTTTAAACGTTATGGATTTACGACTCACTGATGATACTGACCGATCCTGAATGGCAGGCTGTTCTGCTGAGCCTTAAAGTCTCTTCCCTGGCGGTTGCGCTGAGTTTGCCCTTTGGGATCTTTTTTGCCTGGCTACTGGTTCGCTGTCGGTTCCCCGGCAAAGCGCTGCTCGACAGCGTCCTTCATCTTCCCCTGGTTTTACCGCCCGTGGTGGTCGGTTATCTGCTGCTGATTTCGATGGGGCGACGCGGTTTTATCGGCGAAAAGCTCTACGACTGGTTCGGAATCACCTTTGCCTTTAGCTGGCGCGGTGCGGTACTGGCGGCGGCGGTGATGTCATTCCCGCTGATGGTCAGAGCGATCCGCCTCGCGCTGGAAGGCGTGGATATGAAGCTCGAACAGGCAGCCCGCACGCTCGGTGCCGGGCGCTGGCGCGTCTTTTTTACCATCACGCTTCCGCTTACGCTGCCGGGCATCATTGTCGGGACGGTGCTGGCGTTCGCCCGCTCGCTGGGCGAGTTTGGTGCGACCATCACCTTTGTGTCGAACATTCCCGGCGAGACGCGGACCATCCCATCGGCCATGTATACCCTGATTCAGACGCCAGGGGGAGAGAGTGCCGCAGCGCGGCTGTGCATCATCTCTATCGTATTAGCCCTGGTTTCGCTGCTGGTTTCTGAATGGCTGGCACGGCTAAGCCGCGAACGGATGGGGAAATAACGATGCTGGAACTGAATTTCACCCAGACGCTGGGTAACCATACTCTGACGCTTAACGAGACGCTGCCTGCAAGCGGCATCACCGCCGTCTTCGGCGTGTCGGGCGCGGGTAAAACGTCTCTGATTAACGCCATCAGCGGCCTGACGCGCCCGCAGTCAGGGCGCATTGTCCTGAACAACCGCGTCCTGAATGACGTGGAGAACAAGATTTACCTTTCGCCGGATAAACGCCGCATCGGCTATGTTTTTCAGGACGCGCGCTTGTTCCCGCACTACAGCGTGCGCGGCAACCTGCGCTACGGCATGGCGAAAAGCATGGCCGGTCAGTTTGATAAGCTGGTGACGCTTTTAGGCATTGAACCCCTGCTCGACAGGCTGCCGTCCTCGCTCTCCGGCGGGGAGAAACAGCGTGTGGCTATAGGCCGCGCGTTGCTGACCGCCCCCGAACTGCTGCTGCTCGACGAGCCGCTGGCCTCGCTGGATATACCGCGCAAGCGCGAGCTTTTGCCTTACCTGCAGCGTCTGACCCGCGAAATTAATATTCCGATGCTCTACGTCAGCCATTCGCTGGATGAGATCCTCCATCTGGCCGACAAAGTGCTGGTGCTGGAAGAGGGCAGCGTGAAGGCCTTCGGCAACCTGGAAGAGGTGTGGGGCAGTAGCGTGATGCACCCCTGGTTACCCAGGGAACAGCAGAGCAGCATCCTGAAGGTGAGCGTTCTGGAGCATCATCCGCACTACGCGATGACCGCCCTGGCGCTGGGCGACCAGCATCTTTGGGTCAATAAGATCGACAAACCGTTGCAGTCCGCGCTGCGGATCCGCATCCAGGCGTCGGACGTCTCGCTGGTGCTGCAGCCGCCGCTGCAAACCAGTATTCGAAATATTCTGCGCGCCAAGGTGGCGGAATGTTTTGATGATAACGGGCAGGTAGAGGTGAAGCTCGACGTGGGCAGCAGGACGCTCTGGGCGCGCATCAGCCCGTGGGCCAGGGATGAGTTAGCAATCAAGCCCGGCCTGTGGCTTTACGCGCAAATCAAGAGCGTTTCGATCACCGCCTGATTACAGCAGGTGGGTATAAATGTACTGCGCGATGCTATCGGTGGTGTTGTCGCCAATCACCACGTTAGCGCGCGCTTTTACCGCGTCGTCCGCATTACCCATCGCCACGCCCGTACCGGCGGCTTCCAGCATGCTGATGTCGTTGTAGTTGTCGCCGAAGGCGATCGCGTCCTGCATTGACCAGCCCTGCGATTCCACGTACTGCGTCAGACGCTTGCCTTTGCTGTTGCCTTTGCGGGCAATATCCACCTGATCGTGCCAGGACCATTCGCACTCCAGCCCCAGCGTGTCCTCGACGTGTTTCGCGAAGGTATTCAGTTTGGTGGTGTCTTCATCCGTCAGGGCAAACTTCCAGATAGCCTCAACGTCCTGGGCCGCCTGACGCAGAGAGGAAACCTGGGTAAAGACCGGACGCTGCGCTTCTGGCAGGGACAACGCCCAGTTGCTGGTGCGTACCACATGGCCGGTTGGGCGCTCGTACACCATCGCGTTATCCACATACATCAGGCCGTGAACGTTATGCTCATCCAGCAGATCAATCAGCTGCAGCGCCTGGGGAACCGGCAGCGGGTCGGAGGCTAAAACCTTTTTTGCCTGATAATCATACAAATAAGTGCCATTACAACAAATTGCAGGTGTATCCAGCGCCAGTGCCTGATAAAAAGGGTGAATGGCAACGTGATGTCGACCCGTTACGATAAGGAGTTGATATCCCACTTCCTGCGCGCGTTTAAGCGCTTCAAGGGAGGAGGGGAGCAGGGTTTTCTGAGGGGTAAGTAATGTTCCGTCTAAATCCAGTGCAATCACACGCGAGGTCATTTGTTCTTCCGGGTTAATGTTGAATTTTAGGTCTCAGGGGATGTTACACCGAGAGTAAATCGCTGCAAAATTCCTGGCTAAAATTCAGCATTCACCGTTAAAAATAATCACTTTCACGTGCAGTGAGGAAAGGAGTATTCATGAAACAAACCGTTTATACCGCCAGTCCTGAAAGTCAGCAGATCCACGTCTGGCGCTTGAATGCAGAAGGTTCGCTCACGCTGGTTCAGGTTGTTGATGTGCCGGGCCAGGTGCAACCGATGGTCGTCAGCCCGGATAAACGTTTCTTATACGTGGGTGTGCGCCCGGAGTTTCGCGTGCTGGCCTACCGCATCTCTCCTGACGACGGCGCGCTGACCTACACCGCTGAAGCGCCACTGCCGGGCAGCCCAACCCACATCTCGACCGATCGTAAAGGCCGCTTCATTTTTAGCGGTTCTTACAATGCCGGTTGCGTCAGCGTGACCCGTCTTGACGATGGTATTCCGGTAGAAACTGTCGACGTGGTGGAAGGGCTGGAAGGCTGCCATTCGGCGAATATCTCCCCGGACAACCGCACGCTGTGGGTGCCTGCGCTGAAGCAGGATCGTATCTGCCTGTTCACCCTGAGCGACGATGGTCACCTGGTGGCGCAGAATCCTGCTGAAGTCACCACCGTTGAGGGCGCAGGTCCTCGCCATATGGTATTCCACCCGAACCAGCAATATGCCTACGTCGTTAACGAACTGAACAGCTCGGTGGACGTATGGGAGCTGAAAGATCCAAACGGCCAGATTGAGTGCGTGCAGACGCTGGACATGATGCCGTCTGACTTCTCTGACACTCGCTGGGCGGCAGATATTCACATCACGCCGGATGGTCGTCATCTGTACGCCTGCGACCGCACCTCCAGCCTGATTACCGTCTTCAGCGTCTCCGAAGATGGCAGCGTGCTGGCTATTGAGGGCTTCCAGCCAACGGAAACCCAGCCGCGCGGCTTTAATATCGATCACAGCGGTAAATACCTGATTGCGGCGGGGCAGAAATCCCACCACATCGCGCTGTATGAAATCAAAGGCGAGCAGGGTCTGCTGGAAGAGAAAGGACGCTATGCGGTAGGTCAGGGGCCAATGTGGGTGGTGGTTAACGCTCACTAAGCGGCTTAAAACAAAAAACCTCGCGAATGCGAGGTTTTTTTATGCCCGGTGGTAGCCGGGTGAGCACATCAAAACGTAACCAACAAGGTCATCATAATGTCGACTCAAGGCGATGTAAATTCATCGTCAACGAACAAAGGAGAACACGGAATGAACAGTAAATAGTATATAAATAATAATCAGTCACTTAAGTGCTTTTGCTTTATAAATTCCTAAATTGGTTTTAACTGTTTTTATGTACAGTGGTGATTTGATATCATTCTGTGCGTTGGTTCGATGTGTTGCAGTTCCGCAATTCAGGATCCTTTTTAAGTCCTGGCTGTCGGGTGGTGCTGACGGTGCCTAAACTGCGGAGCACATCAAAACATAACCAACACACCTCTGGTGACAGGCAGCGGAAAGGTAAACCAGAGGAGAAGTGCTCTATACCAAAGGAGTGGCGTATGAGCGGTGTGGAATGGGCAATTCTGTTCCTGCAACTCATGGTTGCGATTATGCAACTATTGGATGCGTATCTTAAGTTTGGAGCCTGACGCATTCAGTCGCAGTAAAAAGGGGGATTAAACTCCCCCTTTTACTCTCATCTCGTTACTGCTTCGGCTCAGCAACCACGTTGCTGCCCAGACCGCGGTTGTTGTATTCCCACATGCGGTTGAAGTTCGCGTCGTTCAGGTTGCGCTGCACGTTTCCTTTATCGTCCACCGCACCGGTGTTGCCGGAGAACGGACGTTTGGAGACAGCCGCATCAGCCCACGGCTTCGCCACGTTAAAGCCTTCGTTGATCACGCTGTCGCGGATAACGACCTGGCCGTTGGTGGCAGAGTCCACGTCCAGGGAGCGGCCCAGCTGCGCCACGCCGTCACCGGCCGCGTTAAAGCGGCTGTTCACGGCCAGGAAGCCGTAAAACAGGTTAGACTGGGTTGCCGGCGCAAACACATAGCCTTCCTGCTGGGTACGGGAATTCACCACGCGGAAATCGGTGTTATCAAACACCACCGCGCCGCGACCGGACACCAGATCCACGTCACCTTCAACGTAGCTGTTGGTCACCAGCGTACGGGTCAGACGGTTGTTCTGCAGCGTGTTCTGTACGCCGCTGTTGGTCACGAAGAAGGTGTTCTGACGGCCCAGAATATTGACGTTGTTAATCTGCACCTTATCGCCGTCGCTACGCAGCGCCACGGCCTGATGGTTACCGGCATCCACGCTGTCACCCAGGGTATTCTGAATGGTCAGGTTCTGCAGCTGCAGACCGTTGTTTTGAGACCAAAATACCGCTGAGCACATCACGCCAACGGTGGCGGAACGCTTGCTCTGGCAGTTATCAAACATATACCACGCCGGTTTGCCCGGCATATATTTGCCTGCCGGGTTCACCAGGTGACGCCAGGCGGTGCTGTCGATTTCGGAATCAATCGCCAGGCCAATTTTTACGTCGATGGCTTTTTCACCCAGACCGTAAATCGTAATGCTGCCAGGAGCCGCCGGAACATACACGGTGCCTTCGTATTCACCCGGCAGGATCGCGATGTACTGGCGAGACGCGCTGTGTTTAGTGATTGCCGCGTCAACCGCTGCCTGGATAGAGGTATGCGTTACGCCCTGCGCGCCAGCCGGGCCAACAACGAAGTCAGGCTGTTTAGGCAGGTTAATAGAAGACGGTGTCCACGGCGCGGCGTTAGGATCCATCGCCGAGAAGTAATGGGCGCGGTCGAAATTCTTCGCTTCATCCGCGGACAAAATCGGGCGGGAGGCGGTACCGGGCGCTACCTGCTCAGAAGGACGCTGATCCGGTGGTGTAGAACTGCATGCGGATAATGTCACGCCAAAGGCGAGCGCTAACGCCAGACGGGAAATCCTGGAAATGTTCAAGGTGAAGCTCCTGGGTATGCAAGTCTTTACGGGATAGACGAAATAGCCTGCTTTTTTATACTAAGTTGAGCGAAACGGGAAGATAAAAAGGGTAAAAGTTGCATTTTTTGCCCGGAGGTGACGGGAAAGTCATCACAAATAAATAACATTTTCCCTTAAGGCGGTTGACAGCAGACGATGGATGCAAATAAATGTCTATACAACCCATGACAAGTGGAATGCCCATGCAGCTTCAACCTGACGATGTTATATGGCGAAATGCGCGCCTGGCAACAATGGTTCCCGATACATCCGCGCCTTATGGCCTGAAAGAGCAGCACGCGCTGGTCGTGCGCGGCCAAACTATCCTTGGCGTGCTTCCTGAATCTGACCTTCCTTCCGGACACCGTCACGTCATCGATCTTGAGGGACGTCTGGTCACGCCTGGCCTGATTGACTGCCATACCCATCTGGTATTTGGCGGCGACCGCGCGGCGGAGTGGGAACAGCGTCTGAACGGCGTCTCTTACCAGACCATCAGCGCTCAGGGGGGCGGGATTAACGCCACCGTGACGGCAACGCGCAGCAGTTCCCTGGAAACCCTGCTGAAACTTGCGCAGCAGCGGCTCCAGCGTCTGATGAATGAAGGTGTAACGACCGTTGAAATCAAAT
This sequence comes from Enterobacter cloacae complex sp. P2B, assembly GCF_014895985.1. Taxonomy (NCBI): domain Bacteria; kingdom Pseudomonadati; phylum Pseudomonadota; class Gammaproteobacteria; order Enterobacterales; family Enterobacteriaceae; genus Enterobacter; species Enterobacter cloacae complex sp. P2B. Next base: position 83,906 of record NZ_JADBQQ010000021.1, read on the forward strand.
CGGGATACGGACTCAACGCCGAGGCCGAAGAGAAGATGCTGCAGGTTGCCCGCCAGCTGAGCCTCGATAATCCGATCGATATCAGCCCAACGCTGCTGGCGGCCCATGCGGTTCCGCCGGAATACCGACAGGATCCGGATGCGTACCTCGCGCTGGTTTGCGTGCAGATCCTGCCCACGCTGTGGCAAAAAGAGTTATATGAAGCAGTAGACGTGTTTTGTGAAAACGTCGGCTTTACCCCGTCGCAAACCGAGCGCCTCTTCCAGGCCGCCGCCGCGCTCGGTATTCCGGTGAAAGGGCACGTCGAGCAGCTGTCGAATCAGGGCGGAGCGGCGCTGGTCAGCCGGTATAAAGGGCTCTCTGCCGATCATATCGAATATCTCGACGACGCGGGCGTTCAGGCGATGGCGCAGAGCGGTACGGTTGCGGTATTGCTCCCCGGCGCGTTCTATTTTCTGCAGGAGCGCCAGCGTCCGCCGGTTGATCAGCTCCGAAAACGTGGTGTGCCGTTGGCCGTCGCCACCGACTATAACCCCGGCACCAGCCCGTTTGCCAGCCTGCACCTGGCGATGAATATGGCCTGCGTCCAGTTTGGCCTGACGCCCGAAGAGGCCTGGGCTGGCGTCACGCGGCATGCGGCGCAGGCGCTGGGCCGCGGCGCAACGCACGGGCAGCTGCAGTCGGGGTTTGTCGCTGATTTTATCGTCTGGGATGCTCACCATCCGGTAGAGATGGTCTACGAGCCGGGACGCAATCCGCTGTATCAGCGTATTTTCCGTGGGGAGGCAGTATGAGGTTATGGCGGCCCGTCGCCGAAACGGTCTGGCAGGGGCGAGACGACAGCGCTGAGGCCAGCAATGCAACGCGCATTTTCCAGACGATACAACAGCAGGCGCTGTTCACGCCGCTTTCATCCGGCATCGCGCTGATAGGCTTTGAATGCGATGCAGGGGTTAAACGCAATCAGGGCAGGCCCGGCGCCGCGCAGGCCCCTGATATTCTGCGCAAAGCGCTGGCGAATATGGCAAGCCATCAGGGACACGAACGGCTGACGGATATGGGCTCGGTGTACGTTGAAGGCGATGAGCTTGAACCCGCGCAGCGGGCGCTAAGCGATGCCGTGACGGCCTGCCAGCAGTCCGGGATGCGCACGCTGGTGTTTGGCGGCGGGCATGAAACTGCCAGGGCGCATGGACGGGGTGTTCTGGATGCGTTCCCCGGCGAGCGCGTGGCGGTGATAAACCTGGATGCGCATCTCGACCTGCGCAAGGCCGACCGGGCGACGTCCGGTACGCCGTTTCGTCAGCTGGCTCAATACTGCGATGAATGCGGGCGCGAGTTTCGCTACGCCTGCTTTGGCGTCAGCCGCGCGGCGAACACCCAGGCACTGTGGGATGAGGCCGAACGCCTGAACGTCACGCTGGTGGAGGATCTTCATTTCAGACGCGAGGCATTATCGGCGCTGGAAAAGGTGCTGGCGCAGGCCGATCGTGTCTATCTGACGATCGATCTGGACGTCCTGCCCGCGGGCGAAATGCCTGCCGTTTCCGCCCCTGCGGCGTTAGGCGTCCCGGCAATGGATCTTATGCCGGTTATTGAACAAATCTGCCGCAGCGGTAAGCTGCAGGCCGCCGATCTGGTAGAGTTTAACCCACAGTACGATCGGGACGGACAGGGCGCAAAGCTCGCCGCCCGTCTGGCCTGGCAAATTGCTCACTGGTGGGCATAACACTATTAAAGGAGTCACGATGTTTTCACGCTCACCCCTGCCGCAACCGAGCCCGCCCGCGCCTTTCTATGAAAAGGTGAAGCAGGCGATCAGCGAAAAAATCGCCACCGGCGTCTGGCGCCCGCACGATCGCATTCCGTCGGAGGCCGAGCTGGTGGCGCAGTTCGGTTTTAGCCGGATGACCGTCAACCGGGCGCTGCGCGAGCTCACCGACGAAGGACTTCTGGTGCGCCTGCAGGGCGTGGGGACGTTTGTGGCGGAACCGAAAGGGCAATCTGCCCTGTTTGAAATCCGCAGCATTGCCGATGAGATAACCTCGCGTAATCATCAGCACCGCTGCGAAGTGTTGGTGCTGGAAGAGACCCAGGCCAGCGCCGAGCAGGCCGCTGAGCTAAATGTCAAAGAGGGTAGCCGCATCTTCCACTCTGTGATGGTGCATTTTGAAAACGACATTCCGGTGCAGATTGAAGATCGCTGCGTCAACGCAGAGCGGATACCGGAATACCTGAACCAGGATTACACCCACACCACGCCGCACGCGTATCTCTCGCTCGTTGCACCGCTCACGGAAGGGGAGCACATTGTGGAGGCCGTACGCGCGACGCCGCAGGAGTGCGAGCTGTTGCGCATTAAAGAACACGATCCGTGCCTGCTGATCCGCCGTCGTACCTGGTCATCATCGCATATCGTGTCGCACGCCCGACTGCTTTTCCCGGGGAACCGTTACCGGCTGCAGGGCCACTTTATGTCATAAGTTTTATAAGCGTGATCGCTAACGCAATATAACAAAATTGTATCTTTTTTGTTAAATCCGACCTTGTGTGTGCTTGTCTATACAAGTATATCTAAATGCATCATCTGTCCCTTATGAGGAGCACACAATGTCGTCAGGTAAATACCGCCAGCAGGACGTCCGCGCCGCGCGCGGCACCACGCTTACTGCCAAAAGCTGGCTCACCGAAGCCCCGCTGCGCATGTTGATGAACAACCTTGATCCTGAGGTGGCGGAAAATCCCCACGAACTGGTGGTCTACGGCGGCATAGGCCGTGCCGCACGCAACTGGGAATGCTATGACGCAATTGTAAAATCCCTGACCGAACTCGAACACGACGAAACCCTGCTGGTGCAGTCCGGCAAGCCGGTTGGCGTATTTAAAACCCATAAGAACGCGCCGCGCGTGCTGATCGCCAACTCTAACCTCGTGCCGCACTGGGCCACCTGGGAACACTTCAACGAGCTGGACGCGAAAGGGCTGGCGATGTATGGCCAGATGACCGCCGGGAGCTGGATCTACATCGGCAGCCAGGGGATTGTGCAGGGCACCTACGAAACCTTCGTGGAAGCGGGGCGCCAGCACTATAACGGCTCGCTGAAGGGCCGCTGGGTGCTTACCGCCGGTCTGGGCGGGATGGGTGGCGCGCAGCCGCTGGCCGCCACGCTGGCCGGCGCGTGCTCGCTGAACATTGAATGCCAGCAGAGCCGCATTGATTTCCGTCTGCGTACCCGCTACGTCGACGAACAGGCCGAGAATCTTGATGACGCGCTGGCGCGCATCAAAAAATACACGTCCGAAGGCAAAGCGGTGTCGATTGCCCTGTGCGGCAACGCGGCGGATATTCTGCCGGAGCTGGTTGCCCGCGGCGTGCGTCCGGATCTCGTTACCGACCAGACCAGCGCCCATGACCCGCTGCACGGTTACCTGCCAAAAGGCTGGACGTGGGAAGACTACCAGCAAAAAGCGGAAACCGACCCTGAAGGCACGGTACTGGCGGCTAAGCGTTCGATGGCGGAACACGTCTCCGCGATGCTGGCCTTCAGCCAGTTGGGCATTCCAACCTTTGACTACGGCAACAACATCCGCCAGATGGCGAAAGAGATGGGCGTGAATAACGCCTTCGACTTCCCCGGCTTCGTGCCTGCCTATATCCGTCCGCTGTTCTGCCGCGGCATCGGCCCGTTCCGCTGGGTGGCCTTGTCCGGCGATCCGCAGGATATCTACAAAACTGACGCTAAAGTGAAGGAGATCGTCGCAGACGACGAACACCTGCACCACTGGCTGGATATGGCTCGCGAACGCATCAGCTTCCAGGGCTTGCCGGCGCGCATCTGCTGGGTAGGGCTGGAGTGGCGGCAAAAGCTGGGTCTGGCCTTCAACGAAATGGTGCGCAGCGGTGAAGTCTCCGCGCCTATCGTCATTGGCCGCGACCATCTGGACTCCGGCTCCGTCGCCAGCCCAAACCGTGAAACCGAAGCCATGCGCGACGGATCTGACGCGGTCTCCGACTGGCCATTGCTTAATGCCCTGCTGAATACCGCCAGCGGCGCCACCTGGGTCTCGCTGCACCACGGCGGCGGCGTCGGGATGGGCTTCTCCCAGCACTCAGGGATGGTCATCGTCTGTGATGGAACCGATGAAGCGGCCGCGCGCATCGCCCGTGTGCTGCACAACGACCCGGCAACCGGCGTGATGCGTCACGCGGATGCGGGTTACGAGATTGCCATTGACTGTGCCAAAGAGCAGGGACTGAACCTGCCGATGATCCCTGCCACACAAGGAAAGCATGCATGAACGCGTTAACACTCACTCCCGGCTCGCTGACGCTCAAACAGCTGCGTAACGTCTGGCGCCAGCCGGTCACCCTTTCACTTGATGAAAGCGCCCACGCCGCGATAAACGACAGCGTCGCCTGCGTAGAAGCGATTGTTGCCGAAGGGCGCACTGCCTACGGGATTAACACCGGCTTTGGCCTGCTGGCGCAGACCCGCATCGCCACGCACGATCTGGAAAACTTACAGCGTTCGCTGGTGCTGTCGCACGCGGCGGGCGTCGGCCAGCCGCTGGATGATGAGATTGTCCGTCTGATGATGGTGCTCAAAATCAACAGCCTGGCGCGCGGTTTCTCGGGCATTCGCCTGAGCGTGATCCAGGCGCTGATGGCCCTGGTGAATGCAGAAGTCTATCCGTGGATCCCGGCAAAAGGTTCCGTCGGTGCCTCCGGCGATCTCGCCCCGCTGGCGCACATGTCGCTGCTGCTGCTGGGTGAGGGCATAGCGCGCTGGCAGGGCGAGTGGCTCCCTGCGAAAGAAGCGCTGGCAAAAGCCGGCTTAACGCCAGTCACCCTCGCGGCAAAAGAGGGGCTGGCGCTGCTCAACGGCACGCAGGCGTCGACGGCCTTTGCGCTGCGCGGCCTGTTTGAAGCGGAAGATCTCTTTGCCTCGGCGGTGGTGTGCGGTGCGCTGACCACCGAGGCTGTGCTCGGCTCGCGTCGTCCGTTTGACGCGCGTATTCACGCGGTGCGCGGCCAGCGCGGGCAGATTGATGCCGCCGCCATGTACCGCCACGTGCTTACCGACACGAGTGAGATTGCGGATTCACACCATAACTGCGAGAAGGTGCAGGATCCGTATTCTCTGCGCTGTCAGCCGCAGGTGATGGGCGCGTGCCTGACGCAGCTGCGCCAGGCGGCAGAGGTGCTGCTGGTGGAGGCCAATGCGGTCTCCGACAACCCGCTGGTATTCGCCGAGGAAAACGAGGTGGTCTCCGGGGGCAACTTCCACGCCGAGCCGGTGGCGATGGCGGCGGACAATATCGCGCTGGCGATTGCCGAAGTCGGCGCGTTGTCCGAGCGCCGTATCGCGCTGATGATGGATAAACACATGTCCCAACTGCCACCGTTCCTGGTGCGTAACGGCGGGGTTAACTCAGGCTTTATGATCGCTCAGGTGACGGCCGCAGCGCTGGCAAGCGAGAACAAAGCGCTGTCGCACCCGCACAGCGTGGACAGCCTGCCAACCTCGGCGAACCAGGAAGATCACGTGTCGATGGCCCCGGCGGCCGGGCGTCGTCTGTGGGAGATGGCCTCCAACACCCGCGGCGTGCTGGCGGTGGAGTGGCTGGCGGCGTGTCAGGGTATCGATCTGCGCGAAGGGCTTAAATCCAGCCCGCTGCTGGAGCAGGCGCGCCATGTGCTGCGCGAGCACGTCACGCATTACGATGACGACCGCTTCTTCGCGCCGGATATTGATAAGGCGATGCAGCTTCTGGAAGAGGGACACCTTGTAGGACTGCTACCTTCGGTGCTGTGATGTTTTGCCCGGAGGCGCTGCGCTTACCGGGCCTACGAATGCGAGATCCAGGCCGGGTAAGGCGTAGCCGCTACCCGGCTTTTTTCAGGAATACATCGCCGTAATCGACGCGCTCCCCAGGGAATGGAAATGCACGTTAAACCCGACCATCGCGCCGCTCGCGCCTTCATCGACCTCAATCTTCTCCACATCCAGCGCGTGCACCGTGAAGATATAGCGGTGGGTTTCCCCTTTTGGTGGCGCCGCGCCGCCGTAGCCCGCTTTACCAAAGTCAGTGCGCGTCTGAATGGCACCTTCAGGCAGGGCAACCAGGTCTGAACCGGAACCCTGCGGCAGCACGCGCGTGTCGGCGGGCAGGTTCGCCACAACCCAGTGCCACCAGCCCGAGCCGGTCGGCGCGTCCGGGTCGTAGCAGGTCACGACAAAGCTTTTGGTTCCTGCAGGAACGTCGTCCCACGCCAGGTGCGGGGAGATATTATCCCCCTGATAGCCCATGCCGTTGAAAACGTGGCGTTCCGGGAGTTTTTCACCGTCGCGCAGATCTTTACTGATGATTTTCATACGGTTTATCCTCGTTATTCACTCGTTCAGGAAGTGTAACGCATGGGATTAAATCGCGAAATGCGCGGGAATGTTAACGGCTGTTACGACCGCGTCGGTTAATTTACGCAGCTGCTCCGGCGTGATGCTGTACGGCGGCATCAGGTAGATAAGCTTGCCGAAAGGCCGCACCCAGACGCCCTGCTCAACGAAAAAGCGCTGCAACGCCGCCATGTTCACCGGGCGGGTGGTTTCAATCACCCCGATGGCACCCAGCACGCGCACGTCCGCCACAAAATTCGCCCCCGAGGCGGCGCTCAGCTCTCCTTTCAGCTGTGCCTCAATCGCCGCAACCTGCGTCTGCCACTCGCCGCTCTCCAGAATGGCGAGGCTTTCGCTTGCCACGGCGCAGGCCAGCGGGTTGCCCATAAACGTCGGGCCGTGCATAAAGCAGCCCGCCTCGCCGTCGCTGATAGTGTCGGCAACCTGACGAGTGGTGAGGGTGGCGGAGAGCGTCATGGTGCCGCCGGTCAGCGCTTTACCCAGACACAGAATATCCGGGGCGATACCCGCGTGTTCGCAGGCAAACAGCTTGCCGGTGCGGCCAAAGCCGGTGGCAATTTCATCGGCAATCAGCAGAATGCCCTCGCGGTCGCACATCTTGCGAATGCGCCTCAGCCATTCCGGATGGTACATCCGCATTCCGCCCGCGCCCTGCACGATCGGTTCGAGAATAACGGCGGCGATTTCATGGCGATGGGCCGCCATCAGCCGCGCGAAGCCCACCATGTCCGTCTCGTTCCACTCGCCGTCGAATCGGCTTTGCGGCGCAGGGGCAAACAGGTTTTCCGGCAGATACCCCTTCCACAGGCTGTGCATGGAGTTGTCCGGATCGCAGACCGACATCGCCCCGAAGGTATCCCCGTGATAGCCGTTGCGGAAGGTGAGGAACCGCTGGCGCGTTTCGCCCTTCGCATGCCAGTACTGCAGCGCCATCTTCATCGCCACTTCCACCGCCACCGAGCCGGAATCGGCCAGGAAAACGCACTCCAGCGAGTCAGGCGTCATCGCCACCAGGCGACGGCATAAATCCACCGCGGGCTGATGGGTGATTCCGCCAAACATCACGTGCGACATCTGGTCAATCTGAGCCTTCATCGCCGCGTTCAGGCGCGGGTGGTTATACCCGTGAATCGCCGCCCACCAGGAGGACATTCCGTCAACCAGCCGCTCGCCGCTGGCGAGATGCAGCTCGCAGCCGTGGGCAGAGGCCACCGGATAGACGGGAAGGGGGCGGGTAGTAGAGGTGTAAGGGTGCCAGATATGCTGCTTGTCGAAGGCGAGATCGTCCTGGGTCATAATCGACTTGTAAACCATTTTGAAAAGTTTTAGGTTTACGAGTATAAACCGAACCGAAAATTAACAAAACCCTTTGGAGAAGCCCAATGGCTCACCACGCACGCTGGACGATGTCGCAAGTTACTGAATTATTCAACAAACCTTTCCTTGAGCTGATGTTTGAAGCGCAACAGGTGCATCGTCAGCACTTCGATCCTCGCCATGTTCAGGTCAGCACGCTGCTGTCGATCAAGACCGGCGCCTGTCCTGAAGACTGCAAATATTGCCCGCAGAGCGCGCGCTACAAAACCGGTCTCGAATCCGAGCGTCTGATGGAAGTGGAGCAGGTGCTCGACTCCGCGCGCAAGGCGAAAAACGCCGGCTCAACCCGCTTCTGCATGGGCGCGGCGTGGAAGAACCCGCACGATCGCGATATGCCGTATCTGGAGCAGATGGTGAAAGGCGTGAAGGAGATGGGGCTTGAGGCCTGCATGACCCTCGGAACGCTGAACGAGGAGCAGGCGCAGCGTCTCTCTGCCGCGGGGCTGGACTACTACAACCACAACCTCGACACCTCGCCGGAATTTTACGGCAACATCATCACCACGCGCACCTACCAGGAGCGTCTGGATACGCTGGATAAAGTGCGTGACGCGGGGATCAGGGTCTGCTCCGGCGGCATCGTGGGCTTAGGTGAAACGGTGAAAGACCGTGCGGGCCTGCTGCTGCAGCTGGCGAACCTGCCGACCCCGCCGGAAAGCGTGCCGATCAACATGCTGGTGAAGGTCAAGGGCACGCCGCTGGCGGATAACGAGGACGTGGATGCGTTTGATTTTATTCGCACCATCGCGGTGGCGCGCATCATGATGCCAACGTCTTACGTTCGCCTCTCTGCGGGCCGCGAGCAGATGAGCGAGCAGACCCAGGCGATGTGCTTTATGGCCGGCGCCAACTCCATCTTCTACGGCTGCAAGCTGCTGACCACGCCGAACCCGGAAGAGGACAAAGACGTCCAGCTGTTCCGCAAGCTGGGGCTGAACCCGCACCAGACCGGGGTGCTGACGGGCGATAACGAGCAACAGCAGCAGCTGGAGCAGCAGATTCTCAACGCCGATACCGACCAGTTCTACAACGCGGCAGCCGTATGACCTGGCAGGTACGGATTAATGCCGCGCTGGAAGAACGCCGGGCGGCAGAGGCGTTTCGCGTTCGCAGGGTGGTGGAAAACGGCGCGGGCCGTTTTCTGACCCGCGAGGGACGGCAGTTTTGTAATTTCTCCAGCAATGACTATCTCGGACTGAGCCAGCATCCGGCCATCGTCCGCGCCTGGCAGCAGGGCGCGGAGCGGTTTGGCGTGGGCAGCGGTGGCTCGGGGCACGTCAGCGGATACACCACGGCGCATCAGGCGCTGGAGGAAGAGCTGGCCGACTGGCTGGGCTATCCGCGCGCGCTGCTGTTTATCTCCGGCTTTGCCGCCAATCAGGCGGTCATCACGGCCATGATGGGGAAAGAGGACCGCATTGTCGCCGACCGTTTAAGCCACGCCTCGCTGCTGGAAGCGGCAAACTTAAGTCCGGCGCAGCTGCGGCGTTTTGCCCATAACGATGCGTCACAGCTCGCCTCGCTGCTGGACAAACCCTGCGACGGGCAACAGCTGGCGGTCACGGAAGGGGTGTTCAGCATGGACGGCGACAGTGCGCCGCTTGCCGCGCTTCACGAGGCCGCAAAGCGGCAAAATGCCTGGCTGCTGGTCGATGATGCTCACGGCACCGGCGTGATGGGCGATGAAGGACGCGGCAGCGCCCATCAACAAAACGTGAAGCCGGAACTGCTGGTGGTCACCTTTGGCAAAGGCTTTGGCGTCAGCGGCGCCGCCGTGCTGTGCAGCGAATCCGTCGCTGACTATCTGCTGCAGTTTGCCCGTCACCTCATCTACAGCACCAGCATGCCCCCGGCGCAGGCCGTGGCGCTGTCGGCGTCGCTGGCGGTGATCCGCAGCGCAGAAGGGGATGAACGCCGTCAGCAGCTGGCAGAGCACATCTCCTGCTTCCGTCAGGGACTGGCGGCGCTTCCCTTCCAGAGTCCCGATTCGCAGAGCGCCATCCAGCCCGTGATTGTCGGCGAAAACGGCCGCGCGCTGGCGCTGGCCCAGGCGCTGCGCGAGCGGGGGATGTGGGTTACGGCCATTCGTCCGCCAACAGTTCCGCCGGGCACCGCGCGTCTGCGCTTAACCCTGACGGCGGCGCATGAGGCGCAGGATATCCAGACGCTGCTGGAGGCGCTTCATGATGCCGGTGAATAAGCAGGCCGTTGCGGCGGCGTTTGGCCGGGCCGCGCGGAGCTATTCGCAGCACGATGAACTCCAGCGCCAGAGCGCGCAGGGGCTTCTGGCCGCGCTTGGCGAGAACCGCTTCCCGCAGGTGCTGGACGCCGGCTGTGGTCCCGGCAGCAACAGCCGCTACTGGCGCGAGGCGGGGAGCGAGGTGACGGCCATCGACCTGTCGCCCGCCATGCTGGACGAGGCGCGCCAGCAGCAGGCGGCGCACCACTATGTCGTGGCGGATATCGAGGCGATCCCGCTGGCGGACGCGCAGTTCGATCTGGTCTGGAGCCATCTGGCGGTGCAGTGGTGCAGCAGCCTGCCGCAGGCGTTACGCGAGCTTTATCGCGTCGCACGACCGGGCGGAAAGGTGGCCTTTACCACCTTGCTGGAAAGTTCGCTGCCGGAGCTGAATCAGGCGTGGAAAGCGGTGGATGAGCAGCCGCACGCGAACCGCTTTTTATCGTATGAGCAGGTGACGCAGGCGCTGGCAGGCTGGCGCTGTCGCAGCACGGTGCAAACCATCACGCTTAATTTTAGCGACGCGTTCAGCGCCATGCGCTCTCTGAAGGGTATCGGCGCCACGCACCTGCACGCCGGGCGGGAGAAAAAACCGCTGACCCGGGGGCAGCTGCAACGCCTGGAGCTGGCCTGGCCGCAGCAGCGGGGCCTTTTCCCGCTCTCTTATCAACTTTTTCATGGGATTATCGAACGTGACTGAACGTTATTTTGTTACCGGCACGGATACGGAAGTGGGCAAAACGGTTGCCAGCGCTGCGCTGCTGCAGGCGGCACGACTGCTCGGAAAAAACACCGCCGGATATAAGCCCGTGGCTTCCGGCAGCGAGATGACGGCGGAAGGGTTACGCAACACCGACGCGCTGGCGCTCCAGCGTAACAGCACGCGTGAACTCGCCTACTCCGCGGTGAATCCGTACACCTTTGCCGAGCCGACCTCGCCGCACATTATCAGCGCTGACGAAGGCCGTCCGATTGATTTCGCCGTGCTGTCTGCCGGGTTACGGACGCTGGAAAGCCAGGCCGACTGGGTGCTGGTGGAAGGCGCGGGAGGCTGGTTTACGCCACTTTCGGACACGCAGACCTTTGCTGACTGGGTGCAGGCCGAGCGGCTTCCGGTCATTCTGGTCGTCGGCGTGAAGCTGGGCTGCATCAATCACGCCATGCTGACGGCGCAGGCCGTTCAGCAGGCAGGGCTGACGCTGGCAGGCTGGATAGCCAACGACGTGGTTGCGCCGGGCAGGCGGCATCAGGAATATCTGGCGACCCTCAAGCGCGTGCTCCCGGCACCTTTCCTCGGGGAAATCCCCTGGATTGCTGGCGATGCTGAGCAGGCCGAAACCGGGCGTTATCTCGACCTCAGCGTCTTGCTTCCCGCGACATCCAGTGGGCGATAAGCTCATCGTTCAGCTCGCTAACGTGGCCCTGAGCCACGTTACGCCCGCGATAAAGCATGCAAAACCGATCCGCCACCCGGCGGATAAACGACAGTTGCTGCTCCGCCAGCAGCACCGTCATGCCTAACTCCCGGTTTAAGCGCACCAGCAGCTGCGCCAGCTTCTGGGCAAATCCGTGTCCTGCCCCATGCATAGGCTCATCCAGAATCAGCATCCGCGGGCGGTTGACCAGTGCATTCGCCAGAGCGAGCTGATACTGATCCTCTGGCGAAAGGGCATTGCCCCGCGTCTGACGTCGCGCGTAGAGTTCCGGGAACAGATCGTATACGTCGCTTTTCGCCGCCGGGTCGGGTTTCCCCATCGCCCGCATGGCAATATGCAGATTCTCCTCAATCGTCAGTTGAGAGAAAATACGCCTGTCCTGCGGCACATAGCCTATTCCCGGCTCTGAACGTTGTTCCGGTGCCGGGCTGAGCAAATCACGCGGCGGTGCGCCCGCTTCATGCCAGATAATCGTGCCGCTTTCGACGGGGATGTTTCCGGTAATGCAGTTCATCAGGGTGGTTTTGCCCATCCCCGGCAGGCCTATGACGCCTGTACACATCCCTTGCGGAAAATCCAAATCCACGTTCCATAGCGTATGTTGGCTTCCGTAAAACTGATTCACTGCACGCAGACTCAACATCTTTCTCTCCTTAAAAATGCGTAGGGATAGGCCTGACGTGAAGCTGCAAAACGCTTGCCAGAAACCTGAAATCGATTAAAAAAACGACTTTTTTAGGAATAAGCCACAAGAGAGCAGGGTAAAAACGCGTGGCTTGCACATCGACGGTGCCGGGAATGATGAGTTGTGGTGCAGGACGAAAAATGGCTGAAATGTGAGCAGGATCGCATCTGTTGGTTATGAATGACTCAACTGTTTATCGTCAAAAAAGAGCTATAAAAATTTTTTGTTGCCGCCTCGTGGGAAAATCCGGGAATTTGCTGAGCGGCGGTCTACACGGGCTGGAAGCAGTTATCCACTATTCCTGTGGATAACCATGTGCATTAGAGTTAGAAAACACGCGATAAGCGAGAGAAGACGCGGCTTTCGCCCAAATTGACGCGAAACGCGGCTTTAGAAAATATCGTTTAAAATTTAATTGCTTAGATAAAAGCAATTACCGTAATGAAAGTGTCACTCGTTGCCATAAAACTATCATTACCTGGCTTGACAAATGTTAAAAAAGAAAAAGTTCTGGGGATAACCCAACCTGGCTGGTTTTTTATCTCGTCAGAGCCTAAATTTTGTCCGCTAACGCGCTAATGACTCCGCCGCTACGCTAAATATCCTGACACGCTACTGGTTTTTCATCCAGTGTTTTTTACTGGCATTCCTGGCAACAACGAGTAAAATTACTCACCTGCCGCTTATAACGTCATCAGGTCGTCGCCCATGAGTAAACCGTTCAAACTGAATTCTGCTTTCCGCCCCTCTGGCGATCAGCCTGAGGCGATCCGTCGTCTTAAAGAGGGGCTGGAAGACGGGCTGGCGCACCAGACGTTGCTGGGGGTAACCGGCTCGGGCAAAACGTTTACTGTCGCCAACGTGATCGCTGACCTGCAGCGCCCCACGATGGTGCTTGCACCCAATAAAACCCTCGCGGCACAGCTTTACGGCGAGATGAAAGAGTTCTTCCCGGAAAACGCGGTGGAGTATTTTGTCTCCTACTACGATTACTACCAGCCGGAAGCCTATGTGCCGAGCTCTGATACCTTCATCGAGAAAGATGCTTCGGTGAACGAACACATCGAACAGATGCGACTGTCGGCGACCAAGGCGCTGCTTGAGCGTCGCGATGTGGTTGTGGTCGCGTCTGTTTCGGCGATTTACGGCCTGGGCGATCCGGATCTCTATCTGAAGATGATGCTGCACCTGACGCAGGGGATGATCATCGATCAGCGCGCAATTTTGCGCCGTCTGGCCGAACTGCAGTACACCCGTAATGACCAGGCCTTCCAGCGCGGGACGTTCCGCGTACGTGGTGAGGTGATCGACATCTTCCCGGCGGAATCGGACGATATGGCGCTGCGCGTCGAGCTGTTTGACGAAGAGGTCGAGCGTTTGTCACTGTTCGACCCGCTGACCGGCCACGTTGAGTCGGTGATACAGCGTTTTACCATCTACCCTAAAACGCACTACGTGACGCCACGCGAGCGTATCGTGCAGGCGATGGAAGAGATCAAAGAGGAGCTTGCAGAGCGCCGTAAGGTGCTTCTGGCTAACAATAAGCTGCTGGAAGAGCAGCGCCTGAGCCAGCGCACCCAGTTCGATCTGGAGATGATGAACGAGCTGGGCTACTGCTCGGGTATCGAAAACTACTCGCGCTTCCTCTCCGGGCGCGGGCCGGGCGAGCCACCGCCGACGCTGTTTGACTACCTTCCGGCCGACGGTCTGCTGGTGATCGACGAATCCCACGTCACGATCCCGCAGATCGGCGGGATGTACCGCGGCGACCGCGCGCGTAAAGAGACGCTGGTGGAGTACGGCTTCCGCCTGCCGTCAGCGCTGGATAACCGTCCGATGAAGTTTGAAGAGTTTGAGGCGCTGGCGCCGCAGACCATCTACGTGTCGGCCACGCCGGGCAACTACGAGCTGGAGAAATCCGGCGATGAGGTGATCGACCAGGTGGTCCGTCCGACAGGGCTGCTGGACCCGATTATCGAAGTGCGCCCGGTGGCGACCCAGGTGGACGATCTGCTCTCTGAGATCCGCGCCCGTTCCGCCATCAACGAGCGCGTGCTGGTGACGACGCTCACCAAGCGCATGGCGGAAGACCTGACCGAGTATCTTGAAGAACACGGTGAGAAGGTGCGCTATCTGCACTCGGATATCGACACCGTGGAGCGCATGGAGATTATCCGCGATCTGCGTCTGGGCGAGTTTGACGTGCTGGTGGGGATCAACCTGTTGCGAGAAGGTCTGGATATGCCGGAAGTTTCGCTGGTGGCGATTCTGGACGCCGATAAAGAGGGCTTCCTGCGCTCTGAACGCTCCCTGATCCAGACCATTGGCCGCGCCGCGCGTAACGTCAACGGGAAAGCGATTCTGTACGGCGACAAAATCACCCCGTCGATGGCGAAAGCGATTGGCGAAACGGAACGCCGACGCGAGAAGCAGCAGCGCTACAACGAAGAGCACGGCATTACACCGCAGGGGCTGAACAAGAAGGTGGTGGATATTCTGGCGCTGGGTCAGAACATTGCGAAGACCAAAGCGAAAGGCCGCGGCAAGGCACGTTCAGTGGTGGAAGAAGATACCGTCGTACTGACACCGAAGGCGCTGCAGCAGAAAATCCACGAGCTGGAAGGGCAGATGATGCAGCACGCCCAGAACCTGGAGTTCGAAGAGGCGGCGCAGATCCGCGACCAGCTGCATCAGCTGCGGGATCTGTTTATCGCGGCATCATAGGTAAAGCGGCGTGTATTCCCCCTCTCCCCGTGGGTGTACAGTCCGGGGA
>NZ_JADBQQ010000022.1:0-258 GCF_014895985.1 Enterobacter cloacae complex sp. P2B
TACAGGCAGCTTAGAAATGGCGAACCTTGCATCAGAGAAGTCTTTTTATGTGCACTGCCGTACAGGCAGCTTAGAAAGCGTTCGTATGCGCTGGTCGCCTGATAATCATGTGCACTGCCGTACAGGCAGCTTAGAAATGAACGTGACGCGCACGCGTGGGGGGGACATCTGTGCACTGCCGTACAGGCAGCTTAGAAAAGGTTCCGTTGACGTAGTTGTACGTAAGTGCTGTGCACTGCCGTACAGGCAGCTTAGAAA